>NZ_JAAHBQ010000163.1 GCF_020144665.1 Oscillatoria salina IIICB1
GATCCAAGGTAAGTAGTAGGGGTCAAGCGAGGTCAATTCTTTAGCTATAGATTTAATATTATTAGTCATGTCTCTTCTCCCGATCGAGGCTAAAATCACAGTTCACGAACCTCCGATCGCCTTAATCCCGCATAGTCTTCGAGAATGATTTTTACCTGAGTTTCCTAGATCGCTACTTGTAATCGAAATCACTACGATTTCCACTTGTAATCACTGTAACAGGAGAACGGCGATCGCCACATTTTGTTGATAATTTTCACAATTTATTGACAAAATCAGTCACAGCGTTTACGAGCAAAAGACAGGATATTAAAGATAGCATCAAAGCTAATTTCCCAACATCTAGTCCCGTTGCTGTGGAGTTGAAAACCAATGACTTTACCAGAGAAGAAACTACTAGCAAAGATTATTATCTGGATTGTAGCAGAAATTTTGCTCAACCTCCTAGGCATGGACGACTTAGCAGACTATAGCGAGTACATCTTCGAGAAAGAAGTAATCGTTTTGAACGGCTAAACAAATTTTCCCAGATCTTAAATATAGCTTCCTAAAGGCAAAAACTTATTTTTTTTTCTATTACCTAAAAATTTAGTGGGCATTTGCTGATTATTTGCCCACTAATATATCTCTGGAAAATGTTTTACTCCATCATCCTGCTGAAGAAGTCAATTGTATCCTTTAAAGCGACAATGAAAGCATCAATTTCTTCGCGGGTATTGTAGAAGTATAAACTTGCTCTTGCTGTGCCGGAAACGCCTAAAATTCGGTGTAGGGGTTGGGTACAATGATGACCGGAACGAATTGCTACGCCTTCGTGGTCTAATAAGGTAGAAAGGTCGTTGGCATGAATATTTGGTATGGTAAATGAGGCTAGTGCAGCCCTACCTTTGCTGTCGGGAGTTAGTTGGGGTCCGTGGATTTTTATGTCGGGTATTTGCTTGAGTTTCTCGAACAAATAGGCGGTTAATTCTTCTTCGTAAGCATGAATTTTATCCATGCCGATATTACTAAGATAATCTACGGCTGCGCCGAGGGCGATCGCTTCGGCGATCGCTGGAGTCCCTGCTTCAAATTTGTGGGGTAGATCGGCGTAGGTGGAATAATCGAGAAATACTTCGGAAATCATCTCTCCCCCACCCAAAAATGGCGGCATTTCTCGCAATAAGTCTAGCTTTCCATACAAAAAACCAATCCCAGTTGGGGCGCACATTTTATGTCCTGATGCTACTAACCAGTCGCAATCCATTGCTCGAACATCTATAGGCATATGGGGGACACTTTGGCAAGCATCTATTAATATTTTGACATCTTTTTCTCGTGCCAATTTAATGATTTCTGAGACGGGATTTATACAACCGAGGGTATTAGAAACATGGACAACTGTAACCAGTTTGGTTTTGTCGGAAAGCAAAGATTTATAATGATCGAAATCAAATTCTTCACTCGCAGTTAATTGGACGTGCTTAATTACTGCACCTGTTTTTTGCGCTATGATTTGCCAGGGAACTAAATTACTGTGATGTTCCATTACTGTCGTAATAATTTCATCACCTGGTTTTAAACTATTTAATCCCCAACTATAAGCAACTAAATTAATTGCTTCGCTAGCATTGCGTGTAAAAACTATTTCATTTCGTGAAGCAGCATTGACAAAAGCAGCAACTTTATCTCTCGCTGCTTCATAACCTTCTGTTGCTCTAATGCTGAGAGCATGAGCGCCACGATGGACGTTAGCATTGTCATAATTGTAATAGTTACGCAACTTATCAACTACGGCTAAAGGCTTTTGAGAAGTTGCCGCATTATCAAAGTAAATTAACGGTTTGCCATGCACTTCCTGAGCTAAAATGGGGAAGTCAGCCCGAACTCGGTCAGCGATAGTTTTTTCTTGAATAAATGTCATTTTTATGGTAAAAATAAGCGATTGCTAAACCTGAAAAAAGTACAAAGAATGAAGTTAATTTTCAGACTTTGTACCTCATCTTTGCGACTTTAATCGGTTCTACAAGCGACGCATTGAGATAACCTATAACGCAAAGATTCAACGGGAATGCGCTCCAGAATTTCCGCAGCAAAAGCGTCAATTAATAAGTGACGCGCATCTGCTTCATTCAAGCCGCGACTGCGTAAATAAAAAACTTCTTCTGGTTCTAACTGACTAACAGTTGCACCGTGAGAACATTTTACATTATCGGCAGTAATTTGTAGCTCTGGTTTGGTATCAACGCGAGCTTTGTTAGATAAAAGTAAATTACGATTAAGTTGAGCTGCGTTTGTTTGTTGTGCTTCTCTGGGTACAAAAACTTTACCATTAAAGACAGCGCGGGAGCGATCGCCTAAAATACATTTATGCAGTTGATCTGTACTACCAAAAGGTTTAGTTAACGCGATCGCGCTATGAGTATCAGATAACTGCTCTCCATCCACCATTGTCAACCCATTAAGACGAGTTTCAGTTTGCTCGCCAGTCTGATAAACTTCCAGATTATGACGAGACAACTTTGCACCCAAATTAATCTCATTACAAGTGTAGCGACTAGCTCGTGCTTGGGCGATCGCTGTTTTCCCAATTTGAAATCCATCTCCCGACTCTCTTTGGTTGCGAGTATGATTCACCTCAGCATTTTCCTCTAGCCAAATTTCCGTCACTGCATTAGTAAAATAAGGACGATTTTGGGGAAAATCCGTGCAACCAGGTGTAGGAATTGCCGCATAATGTTCGACAATTTGTAAGCTAGAACTTTTTTCAGCTACTACCAAAGTCCGTGGTTGAGTTAAAATAGGATCCTTCTCAACCGCCGTTAAAAACAACAAATGGAGCGGCTTTTCTACAACTACATTTTCTCCAGCCCAAACAATCGCCACATCACCCAAACCAGCAGTATTTAACGCCGTAAAAACTTCTTTTGCTCCCTCTTGTTGTCCCAAATACTTAACAATTTCGTAACTTTGTTTTGTCGGCAAATCTGCTAAATTACCCACAAAAACACCTGTGGGCAATCCCGAAACATCCGACAACTCAGGAGCATAAAAGCCATTCACAAAGACTAACCGACTTTGCGCCGCTTCCGGCAATTGTAAACCCGCGATCGCTTCGGGATCGACACTTACTTTTCCAGCAGCTTGAAACTGAATTGCTAACAACTCCGACAAGTCAGTAAAGCGCCAATCCTCATCTTTTTTCTGAGGTAACTTTTGTTGCGCTACCCCATAAGCAGCAATTTGGCGCAACTCTTGCAACCAACCAGTAATTTCTGTTCTAAAAACCACTCTAGCCGCTTCACACTGCCTTAACAAATCACTCAGGTAACTATCAGCTTTCAACTCTTCTTGTGGTAGAGAAATCGGACTAGAAGTAGAAGGAACCGGAGTAGACATTAAACGCTTACCTCCGTAGCAAATTCTTCATCGATAAAATCATAGCCAGTGGTTTCTAATTCCAAAGCCAATTCTTTACCACCGCTCTTAACAATTCGTCCATCATACATCACATGAACAAAATCTGGCTCAATATAATTCAACATCCGTTGATAATGAGTAATTATCAGCATCGCATTATCCGGAGTTGCTAATTGATTCACACCATGAGAAACAATTTTTAGCGCATCGATATCCAAACCCGAATCAGTTTCATCTAAAATTGCTAAAGTTGGTTCGAGTAACGCCATCTGCAAAATCTCATTCCGCTTTTTCTCGCCACCAGAAAAACCTTCATTCAAACTACGCTCTAAAAAGCTGGGATTCATCTTCACCACATCCAGCTTTTCTTCGATCAAATCTTCAAAATCAAAAGCATCAAGTTCTTCTAAACCCTGATATTTCTGACGAGCATTATAAGCCACGCGCAGAAAATCTAAATTGCTCACTCCAGGAATTTCTATCGGATACTGAAAAGCCAAAAAAATACCTTTCAGCGCTCGTTCTTCTGGCTCCAATTCCAGGATATTCTCACCTTGATAAATTATCTCTCCACCTGTGACTTCGTAGTCAGGATGTCCAGCCAAAACCTTAGAAAAGGTACTTTTACCCGAACCATTACGCCCCATGATCGCGTGAATTTCCCCAGCTTTAATTTCCAGGTTGAAGCCTTTGAGGATTTTGTTTCCCTCAACTTCGGCGCTGAGATTTTTTACTGCTAAAATTACTTCGCTGTCTTCTCTAATCATTGGTTTTTGTTATTTCTCCATTCCCAAACATGAGCTTCACTCTTTGTCTTCTCAACAGTTCGTAGTGAGGACTTTAGTCCTCCTGCTTCGCGAGTTCGTAGTCAAGAATTTAGTCCTCTTTTTTAACAAGCTTGTAGTGAGAAATTTAGTCCTCCTGCTTCGCGAGTTCGTAGTCAAGAATTTAGTCATCCTTTTTTAACAAGCTTGTAGTGAGAAATTTAGTCCTCCTGCTTCGCGAGTTCGTAGTGAGGACTTCAGTCCTCATTCTCCAGCGCTATAGACGCGCAAAGCATGGCTTCAAAGCAGAGTAGCGCTGATTACAAATTGCCTTAGCCAACCGTATTTTCTAACTTCAAACTCAACAATTTATCCGCTTCGGCGGCGAATTCCATTGGTAATTCGTTGAGGACATCTTTACAGAAACCACTTACCAACATTGAAACCGCATCTTCTTCAGAAATACCTCTTTGAGCGAAGTAGAAAAGTTGATCTTCACCGATTTTAGCAGTAGAGGCTTCGTGTTCGACTTTTGCCGTATTATTATCTACTTGAATGTAAGGAAAGGTATTGGCTTCAGCAGTATCGCCAATTAGCATCGAGTCACACTGGGAGTAGTTGCGCGCACCTTTGGCTTTGGGTCCCATTTTCACCAAACCTCGGTAGCTATTTTGCGATTTTCCTGCCGAAATTCCTTTGGAAATAATCGTACTGCGGGTGTTTTTGCCGATGTGGATCATTTTGGTTCCAGTATCAGCTTGCTGTACGTTATTAGTCAACGCGATCGAGTAAAATTCACCGACAGAATTATCTCCTGCTAGGACGCAGCTTGGATATTTCCAGGTAATTGCCGAACCTGTTTCTACTTGCGTCCAAGAAATTTTCGAGTTTTTGCCTTTACACAAACCGCGCTTGGTGACAAAGTTGTAAATGCCACCTTTGCCGTTTTCGTCGCCAGCAAACCAGTTTTGTACTGTTGAATATTTAATTTCAGCGTTGTCGAGGGTGACTAATTCCACTACTGCCGCGTGTAACTGATTGGTATCGTACATTGGCGCGGTACAGCCTTCCAGATAGCTCACGGAGGAACCTTCTTCAGCGACAATTAAGGTACGCTCGAATTGTCCCGTGTCTCCAGAGTTGATGCGGAAGTAGGTAGATAATTCCATTGGACAGGTTACGCCTTTGGGAATGAAGACGAAGGAACCGTCGCTGAAGACTGCTGAGTTTAAGGCTGCAAAGTAGTTGTCTCCGACGGGAACTACGCTACCAAGGTATTTTTGCACCAGTTCGGGGTGTTCTTGTAAAGCTTCGGAGATCGAGCAAAAAATTACGCCTTCTTCGGCAAGTTTTTCTTTAAAGGTGGTGGCGATGGAAACGCTGTCGAAAATCGCATCGACGGCAACGTTACTCAGTCGCTTTTGTTCGGAGAGGGGAATACCTAATTTCTCGAAGGTTTCCAAGACTGCGGGATCGACTTCTTCGAGGCTATTAAGCTTTTCTTTCTGTTTTTTTGGCGCTGAGTAGTAGATAATATTCTGATAATCTATGGGAGGATAGTTAACGTGCGACCAGTTGGGTTCCTCCATTTTCAGCCATTGGCGATAAGCTTTCAGGCGGAACTCGAGCATGAATTCTGGCTCGTTTTTCTTGGCGGAAATTAAACGGATTACGTCCTCGTTTAGCCCGCGAGGAATGATGTCCGCTTCGATGTCGGTGACGAAGCCGTATTTATAGGGTTGATTGACTAAGGTTTTGACTGTAGAACTCATTTTAATCGCGTTCTCTGTTGTTGTTCTCTCTAAAGATGGCAGTTAGGTCTGTCAGACTACTATATAACTTAAACAACTTTTTTGTTGCTTAACTATATTTTACGTTACATTAACAACAAAGATGTTGTCAAAGTTAAGATCCTGGTAATTTCCCGAAACTTTTGCCAGCTATCCCCAATTAATTGACAAAATTTGTCTTTTATGGTAATAAATCTGGTTGGTTTATTGAGGAAATCCACCGATCTAGCTTTGACAGGAGTAGAACTACTCACACCCGAACGATGACAACTACAGAACATACTTCAACCAAACAAGATATCCTGCAATATTTACTCAAACGAGGTCAAGGGACGGCGGTTGAGTTAGCGGAGACTTTATCGATAACTCCTCAAGCTATTCGGCGTCATTTGAAAGATTTGGAGTTAGAAAATTTAATCGAATACGAGACAGTCCAGCAAGGGATGGGTCGTCCCCAACATATTTATCGGTTAAGTCGGACGGGACGCGATCGCTTTCCCAACCGCTATAGTGAATTTGCTGTTTCTTTTCTCGATACCCTTGCGGAAACCGCCGGAGAGGAACAGGTAAAAGCAGTTTTACGCAAGCAGTGGGAACGCAAAGCAGCTTATTACCGCGATCGTCTCGGTAAAGGTGGTTTAACACATCGTCTTGCTAACTTGGTCAAACTTAGGCAAGAAGAAGGCTATATGGCAGAATGGTTTCCGGTGGAAGCTAATGGATCTCGCGCTGCTGAAAAATATATCCTTTATGAGCATAATTGTGCTATTTCTGAGGTGGCGGAATCTTATCCTAGTGTCTGCGGACATGAGTTAGAAATGTTTGCCGCAGTTTTGCCTGATTGCCAAGTTGAACGGACTCAATGGCTTAATGAGGGAGAACATCACTGTGGCTATTTGATTCAAGCAAATCCCAGTAAATAATTTTAAGTATCATAAACAAGTAAATCTGTCAAGGAAAATTAAATTTCGATTTAAGCTACCAAAATCAAGAAGAAAACCTCGCGCACAAAGATTATGGCTCAACTACCACAACCAGGAAGCGAATTTTTAACTCCTGAAGAGTCAGCAGATGTAGACAAAGCGCTGCTGTCTTCTTCAGAAAAGTTTCTCACTCGTTTGACGATTTCTTCTTGGAGACTATTGAGAATCATTGCTGAAGATGCGGGTAAACCGATTGAAGAACTAACTTATCAGCAGATTATCGATTGGTTTGAGAAAGACGGAAAAGTACGCCGGGAACAAGGCGTTGATGCGGCTGTTCTCAAGTGGGAAGTGTAGGGGAGTGGGGATTTCAGTGAGCAGTTATCAGTGAACAGTTATCAGTTAGCAGTGAGCAGCTAGCAGTTAGCAGTTAGCGGTTAACAGTTATCAGTGAACCCAGTCCCCAATCACTCCACAGATATAAGCATAAATCCTCGTCCGAAAGGTATTATTATGACATTGGTATAATTATTGAAAGAAGTTCAATTTGGATAATGAAAATTAAGGTTCCGAGTATAGTTTGTCAGGGTTGTGTAGATACGATTACCAAAGAAATCAAGACTCACGAGCCAGAAGCTAAGGTAGAAGTAGATTTAGAAGGCAAAACTGTCACTGTTGATGAGACGAAAGCTTCGGAAGAGTCGATCAAACAGATGATTACCGCAGTTGGTCATACTGTGGAATAGGTTAAGAAAAAGACTACTTTTCCTGAAGTTGGCTGAGTAGCGTCGAAAAATTGGCTGGATTCTAGGAATTTTTCGGTTTAAAATGGGACTATACTAGAAATCCAGCCGTTTTGCTGGCTACGAGCAACTAGGTACTATTACCCAGTTTGCTTGAAGCGATCGTATTATTGAATAAAGAAGCTATATTATTCCTTCTCAAAGCCCTTTTAGCTCTTTATGGCGGCTACTCTGGGAAAAGGGTAGTCCAACAAGAAGATCTTAGAGTTTGGCAGTAATTTTGCCAGCACAATTAGCTCTATTAGCTTGATTTTGGTGCATCCTCCACAAATATTACGTTTATAGGTTTGAGTTTAGGTCGAACTTAAACCAAACTTATTGTTTAGAATTTCGATCTAAAACCAAGAGACAAATTTCACAAAATCTTTACTAAAAATTAACATTTTGTGAATTTTTAGTAAAGATGCCAGTAATTTATTTCTTTACTTGAGGAATTATCTTATTCCTAACTGTAGCAGCCGTAGAGGAGGAGTCAAAGGGTGAATTTAACCTGTTTTCAGGATGCTATCTTAAATAATTCCTCTCTGAAAGAGGAGAGTTTATATTTGTCCAGACTACAGGCAATAATGGACAATGTTTTGGTAATTGGAGGTGAGAATTTTCTCGCTACCCTTTGGCTTGAAAATATTCGTTATGCAAAAGTTGTAGCTACAGAGATAACTTACCGGGCGCAACTACTTGAATTTACTGAAATACATCAACCGAAAGTATTAATTATTGATGCTAGTTATCCGATTATTCTTGGTTGGTATAACGAGCTTAAACAATTTTCTCAGTTTCCGTACATTTATTGTCTGGCGATCGCTCAAGAAAATTCCGATTCGCCCAGGGAGATTGTCTCTCAACTATCCAGAGAGGCTGAAGCTTTGGAAAATGGTGCAGACGTTTATTTAAGACTAAAGCGATCTTCGGTGGCTACTGAAGCCCAAAGACGGCTTCTAGAAGCGCAAATTAAAGTGGGGTTGCGCCAGGTGGAAAAATATCGAGAACTTTTGCAGACAAATGATTATTTGTCGAGTATGGCTTTTGCCGATCCTTTGACGCAAATTAGTAATCGCCGTGCTTTAGAATGGGAGTTACCCCGACAAATCGAAAATGCTCGCAACCAACAGATTCCCTTAAGTTTGCTGATTTTAGATGTAGATTACTTTAAGTCGGTTAACGACAATCACGGTCATTTAGTTGGCGATCGCGTTCTTCAGTTACTGACTACTCGCCTGAAACATCATTTACGAGTTCAAGATACCATTTTTCGCTATGGAGGGGAAGAATTTGTCGTTTTGCTCAAACAAGCAGACGCACCTACAGCTTACGCGATCGCCGAACGCTTGCGTCAAGTTATCTGCGACCAAGCTTTTCAAATTGACCGAAATTTATCTCTTCTAGTTACTATCAGTATAGGAGTTTCTACCTTAACTGCGACAGACGATCCCGAAGGATTTGACTTACTCAAAAGAGCTGATGATAATCTTATTCGAGCCAAATCTACAGGTCGCAATCAGGCGATCGGTCAGTAAGTTAACCAGTTAATTGTCTCAATTGTACGGGGATTTATTTATGAATTCCAATTCCCAAAAAAAGCTACTTCAGGGAAAAGCAATTTACTATCGCAATTGGTTAATTAAAACTAAGGTGATTAATGGTAAACTGTGGTTACGCTGGCAGCATCCAGCCGAAAATTTTCCCCGTTATAGTTATCCGGTAGGCGAACGAGGACTTTCAGATACTATTCGTTACGTTCGCTTGCTAATTGACTTGGCAATTACCTTGGAACAAGGGGCAACTGATGACTAATTATACCACAATAATTGCTGTTTGACAACTTTTTTTTATCAACAAATTATTATTTTAGATCGAGTAAACCTTGTTCTTTTAGTTTCGGATTAAAACGAGTTTCCATTTGGACATTTCGAGACTTCAATTGTTCTAAAATCTCGGCTTCTAATCGTCGCGCAACGTTTTTCAATAACTTAATTTTTTTGATGTCTTCAGCTTGCTGATATGCTTCTTTTTCTTCCTCAGTCATGGTTACTTTAGCGTCAATTGGTTGATTCCAGTTTGCTTCGTCGCTACCATTACCAACAGGAAGAGAGTTATTTTCCGCAATCCAGCGATCGCGGATTTCTTCTAAAAATGTTCGACGCGGACGTTCAATTGTTAATATTTTCAGCCAATAGCATTTTTGAATTTGGCGCACCAAATGCTGTTTTAAACTAAGATAAATATCGCGAGAATAGCCTACATACTGTAAAATTTTGTTTTCATCAAAAATCGCATATACGCCAATTTTACCGGGCAATTCTTCAGAAATTTGACCATTTTCGTTCAAGTAAGGAAGATATTCTAAACTTGCTAGCGTAGGAATTTCCGTTTGAGTATTCATGGTAATCATTAATTAAAGATTGGGATTTTTTTGAGTTGATTTTTTAGTAATTTTTCTAGCTAAATCTGATAATTGACAAAATGACTAACTACAAAGCAAATTTTCGAGGATTTTGTTTTGTCAAGAAAACCAGAGATTTTAATTAAGCCAGTTTGCGATAAATAGCACAAAGACGACTAGGCTTAAATATTTTACATTGAAACATCAGATTTGGGGGCACATTCACGATCGCATAATCTTCATTATTGTAATAACTTTCCAATTCAGCAGGCATTCCTTTAGGAGTGCTAATACTGTAAGGAACAGGTTGAAAAAGTAATTCAGTAAATTCTAATTTTTCTGCCTTGACTTGCTGACAAATTTGCTGTATAAACTTCTCATTTTTCAAGAAAGTAAAAAGAGTTTCTTGAGTTTCTGAGGGAAGGGTAAAACTCCCATCAAAATTTTCAACAATTTTGAGAGCCATTGCTAATTTGGGAAATAAAGGACTAACTTTAGCAATGATACCTGAGAGAGTAGGGGATATTGAAACAACTAGAGCCAAATTTGTAAAAATATTTAATATTTATGACTTGCGATTGATGATTGAGTAGATCGAAGCCTTATTATAGTATGCGCTTTCGTATTTGTTAAATTTGGAAAAGTTTCTTTAGATAGACAGCGAGATCCCAAAATACCTTTAAAGTAAAAATTATGATTGAACTGACAACAATTTGGGAATTTTCCCGCAACCACTGCGCGGCAATTTGCGCTTTCCTCGTACCAGCAATACTGCTGGCAACTTTACAAACCTTAATCTTGCTCTTTCTCAAGCGAGATCCAACTCAAGTCCGTCTTTGTGCAACTTTAGCATCCGGCTTGGCTGTAGTAATGTATACTCACGTTGGAACTTGGTTAGCGATTGGGGTAGTGATGGCTCCTACCTTTATTTTGGTAGGATTAGCAACTGTAACTCTAGGAATCAATCTTTGGGCGAGTACCTATCCCGATAATGTAGTAGAGAAAAGTACCCAGATAATAGGTAACTTATCTACAGCCGTGATGTGCAGAGGAGGAAAGAGTATCATCAGGTAAAGCCAAACCTCATCGATGGTAGAAAGGAAAAATCAGCGATCGCGCCAGTTTCCTTAATCTACCTCACTCTAACTCAGTTTCTCAGTTTCTCTAGCAAAACAGAGAATTTTCTGCAAGTCCTAGTGTAAGTAGCAGGAAAACTTTACAATTTAAAGCATGAAGTACCAAATTCCTCGTCCTTTGATTCCTGCTTGCACTTGGAAGCGTCCCATCGGTCTTGGTTGGGACAAACCTTATACTGTACGCTACAGTAGTAACCTAGATGACGGACCTTGGCATGGAATGCCATTAGGTGGTTTAGGTGCGGGTTGCATTGGGCGAGATTCGCGAGGTAATTTTAATCTATGGCATCTGGATGGCGGCGAACACATTTTTCGCAATCTTCCTGCTTGTCAGTTTAGCGTGTTCGAGCAACCAGAAGGCGGCAAAGCCCAAGCTTATGCCATGTCTACCGCAGCGCCTGAAGATGGTAGTTTATCAAGTTGGTTATGGTATCCTCCAGAAAAGGGAACTTATCACGCCCTTTATCCGCGCAGTTGGTTTGAATATGAGGGCGTATTTAAATCAGAGTTAATTTGCGAACAGTTTTCACCGATTTGGGCAGGATCTTATCAAGAATCTAGTTATCCGGTAGCAGTTTTTGAGTGGACGATACACAATCCCACCGACTCGCCGATTACTATGAGTATCATGTTTTCCTGGCAAAATGCGGTAGGTTGGTTTACCAATGCGATTAAAAGCCCCGAAGTAAGGGTGAGAGACGATGGTAGCCCAGTATATGACTATCAGCCGCGTTGGGGAGATAGTACGGGTAACTTCAATCAATGGATTACGGATAATTTTCGCGTCGGCTGCTTATTTAATCGAGTACGTCCCCATACAGATTTAAGGGAAGGTGAAGGACAAATGGCGATCGCCAGTATCACTAACCCTAGTTTAGAGGTTTTCTATCAAACTCGCTGGAATCCTCACGGTGATGGCAGCGACATCTGGGATTATTTTGCCATGAATGGTTCTCTTCCAGATTATCAGGATGAAACCCCCGCCGAACCAGGAGAACAAATCGCCGCAGCAATGGCAATTCGCTTGACAATTCGTCCCGGAAGAACTCGCAAAATACCTTTTATTCTCGCTTGGGATTTCCCAATTACTGAATTTGCCCCCGGTGTCACTTATTATCGTCGTCATACCGACTTTTTCGCCCGTACAGGTAATAATGCTTGGACTGTTGTCCGTACTGCCCTCAAGCATAGCGATCTTTGGCAAGAAAAGATTGCCAATTGGCAAAATCCGATTTTGAGACGGGCAGATGTGCCAGATTGGTTGAAAATGGCACTGTTTAATGAGTTATATTTATTTGCAGATGGCGGTACTTTGTGGACGGCAGCAACAGAAAATGACCCGGTAGGACAGTTTGGGATTTTAGAATGTTTGGATTATCGTTGGTATGAAAGTTTAGATGTGCGGTTGTATGGTTCATTTGCTTTAGCAATGCTATTTCCGAGATTGGATAAAGCGGTGTTAGAAGCATTTGCGCGGGCAATTCCTACAAGTGACGACACAACTCGAATTATTGGTTATAATCAAGCAACGGCGATTCGCAAAGCCGCAGGTGCAACCCCTCACGATCTTGGTGCGCCAAACGAGCATCCGTGGGAGAAAACTAATTATACTAGTTATCAAGATTGCAATCAGTGGAAAGATTTAGGTAGTGATTTTGTTTTGCAAGTATATCGAGATTATCTGTTAACTGGTGCGGAAGATACCGAGTTTTTGTGGGAATGTTGGGCTGCAATTACGCAGACTTTGGCTTATTTGCAAGCATTCGATTTAGATGGAGATGGAATTCCGGAGAATTCCGGCGCACCGGATCAAACCTTTGACGATTGGCAATTACGTGGTATAAGTGCTTATTGTGGAGGATTGTGGATTGCAGCCTTAGAAGCAGCTAGCGCGATCGCCGAAATTTTACTCATTAATCCGCCTTTAAATCCTCAACTGCAACCAGAAAATTATCCTCAGTCTGTAGAAGAATATCTCGCTACTTACAAATCTTGGTTAGCAGCAGCCAGATCGATTTATCAAGAAACACTTTGGAACGGAAAATATTATCGCCTCGACAGCGAAAGTGGTTCCGATGTTGTCATGGCAGATCAACTCTGCGGTCAATTTTATACCACTTTATTAAACTTACCTGACGTGGTGAAAAAAGAATATGCCCAAACAACTTTAAAAACCATTTATGAAGCTTGTTTCCTCAACTTTCACGCAGGCAAATATGGTGCAGCAAATGGAGTTAAACCCGACGGTTCCCCAGAAAACCCCAATGCAAGTCATCCCCTCGAAGTTTGGATCGGAATTAACTTTGGTTTAGCCGCATTTATGTTACAATTAGGAATGAAAAAAGAGGCTTTTCAATTAGCAGAAACCGTAGTCAAACAAGTATATGAAAACGGCTTACAATTTCGTACCCCAGAAGCAATAACTGCCACGGGAACATTCCGTGCTAGTCACTATTTACGCGCGATGGGTATTTGGGCAATTTATGGTGTTTTGACCGAGTTCAAGTAGAACTAATAGGCTAAGGTAAGATAAATTCTTATCAGGATAAAAGTTATGCTTAAACAGCAGTACGCAGAAAACGATCGTCAACTATGGCAGCAGGTTTTTACAACTGAAATTAACTACATTGAAAAACGTCAACAATTTCTTAATAATTGTACGAATAGAGTAGCACTAATTCGCCAAGCCATTCACAATCCTGCATCAAGAGGTACAGCTTTGCGCTTGGTAGAGTATTTAAAGCTAGAAGAAATACAACTGTTATTCGATGATTTACTTGAACTTGCTTCGGTTTCTCACTCAGATATTCAACTATGCCGAGAAGCAATTCTTTTGCTTCCCAAAAAGTGGCTTGTAGCCAATATAGAAAAAAGTGCCGCACCTTTGCTTATTGAGGGAACAGATGAAGAATACAGACGGCTACTTGAGTTATATATCGAAATTGACTGGGATTTAACTTATAAACTTGCTACTAAGGCTTTAAACCATGAAGATATAGATATTCGCGAAGCAGGTGAAGATTTTCTGAGCTACTTACATTCTGAGGGAAAAAGTTGAAGATTGTCTCGTTCCCTGGAGGCTCTTAGTGGCTGATTTCAAATTTCAGCAAAATTTTCCGCCAATCGCTGCTAATCTTAAAATATATATCTGTGATTTTTCCACAATTTTCGCTTTTAAGCTGAAACTCTAAGCCATGCTTATCGAATTTAGTATTGGTAACTACCGATCTTTTAAAGAGCCAGTCACCTTTAGTATGGTGGCAGCTAACCTCGTCGCTAAAGAGAAAAAGCTCGATGAAAATAATCTTTTTGCCGTAGACAAGGAATTAAAATTGCTTAAAAGTGCTGCTATATATGGAGCCAATGCTAGTGGTAAAAGTAATCTAATCAAAGCCTTAAACTTCATGAAATGGTTGATGGTTAATTCATCTAAAAATACTCAAAGTACAGAGGAAATAGAGACAGAACCTTTTCGACTGAGTACCGAGACAGAAACAAAACCATCTTACTTTGAGTTAGTATTTATCATGAATGGGCAAAAATATAGGTATGGATTTGAAGCAACCCGAAAAAGAGTGACATCTGAATGGCTATTTTACGTCCCTAAGAGCAGGGAGACAATGCTATTTGAACGCGAACTTGACACTATTAAAACTTCTAAAAAGTACAATGCCGATGGGATTCAGCAAAAGACTAGAAATAACGCACTTTTTCTCTCTGTTTCGGCTCAATTTAATGTGGAACTAGCAGAGCAAATTTTATATTGGGTTACTGACAAATTGAATATCATTTCTGGTTTACACGACCAAACATACTTAAATTATACAGTTAGGTGTTTACTCGGCAACAAAAATAGAAATGACATTATTCAGTTAATCAAAAAATTGGATTTAGGAATTAATGAAATACAAGTCGAACAGGTAGATTTTACGAGTGATTCTCTACCTAAAGAAATCCCAGATGAACTTAAGAAACTCATTGTTAAAACAGAAGGAGGTAGGGCAACTTCAATAAAAACTATACACCGAAAATTTGATGAGAAGGGAAACTATCAGTCACTCGAAGAGTTTAATTTAAGAAGTAATGAATCTGAAGGAACACAAAAAGTTTTTGCCTTAGCGGGTCCACTGATAACCGCTCTCAAAGAGGGAGAAGTTCTGATTATTGACGAGTTTGATACAAGGCTTCATCCTCTAATTAGTTTGGCAATTGTTGAATTATTTAATTCTCAAGAAACAAATCCAAATAATGCTCAACTAATCTTTGTAACTCATGATACTAATTTGCTCAGTAATAAAATTTTTCGTAGAGATCAGGTTTGGTTCACTGAAAAAAATAGATATGGTGCAACCGATTTATATTCTCTAGCAGAGTACAAAATACGCAATGATGCTTCATTTGAGAGTGATTATATTAAAGGCAAATATGGTGCAATTCCATACATTGGAAACTTGAATCATTTAATTGACTCTCATGGCTAAAAGAAAGAAGCATTCTCGTGGATATTCGCCTAGGAAAGTTAATAATCGAGAAGTTAAGCAAAGATTCTTGATTGTTTGTGAAGGAGAGAAAACTGAGCCTAATTATTTTAGGAGTTTTCGAGTTCCTAAAAAAGTTATAAATGTTAAAGGATTGGGAAAAAACCCTAGTAAATTAGTTAATCGTGCGAAAGAATTGCAAGAGCAAGAAGATTACGATCGCGTATGGTGCGTTTTCGATCGAGATTCTTGGACTGTAGAAGATTTTAATAACGCGATCGCAAATGCTAAAAATGAGTGTATTGAAGTAGCTTATTCTAATGAAGCATTTGAATTATGGTACGTTTTGCACTTTGAGTTTCTCAATACTGGTATTCCCAGAAAAGATTATATTAAAAAATTGAATTCTCTCCTTAAACAGACGTATCATAAAAATAGCGAAACAATTTATGATGAGTTATTTGACAAACAAGCTATTGCTATTAAAAATGCTACAAATTTACTTAAACAATACGAGCCTCCCAATCCTTCTCAAGATAATCCGTCTACCACTGTGCATTTGTTAGTGCAAGAACTAAACAAATCTATTTAACTTCAAAAAAGCTGACTTTAGTCACCTGTGTTTGAAATTCTTCAATTCGCTTTCGCTTTGTTCAAGAGGAAATTAATAATTTGGAAAGGAAAAAAACGATCGCTCGCTCTTACCCCAGTGTCAACTCTCCTGTAGGAAAATCTACTACTAATCGCTTTCTTCTCAACCACTGTAAACCCAACAAAACTTCGGGAATTCCTTCACTAGCGTGGACTGGAATTATAAACTCTCTTCTATCTATCACCACTTTTCCTTCATACAAATCAAAAAATTCTTCTCCTCGTACTGTCTGCATTGAGCGACTAAACTCCATCACTAACCAACCTAAACTTTCTGCATCCTGAATATTAACTGCTAACCAACCTGTAGTAAAACCTGTATCCAGTAAGCCATCAACGATAATACTTTCTGCATCAATGCTAATTAAGTCGAGGGGAAAAAACAATTCTCCTGCATTACCAAAACTACCAGAAATCATATTTTCCCACAGGTTCCTGTTTCGTTAACCTGGAAAATTACCATCCACATATTCGCATATTTTTGACGAGCTTTTTCCATAGCAATATTTTCATCAAGATCGAGAAAATAATCGCCACTATTTGGTTCAATAACGACAAACCAATTAGCTTTATTCTCTTTTAATTCTGGATAGATTTTCTCAAAAATTTCCCGACAACGTTGACCGCGTTTATTTCGTTCGTCTTTGCGTCTAGCTAACTCTTCGGGAGAAATAGTGTTTTCTGGGAAGATTCTGCCGCGACGAGCATTTATTTGCGAGGATAATCCTGTCATTACGAAATCCTGAATTTAGTATAGTTATATTTTACTGTAATTTATCTATTGAGCAGTTAATTTTTGTCAACTTTAATCCTACTTACCCAAGTGTCAACTCTCCTGTAGGAAAATCTACTACTAATCGCTTTCTTCTCAACCAAGGTACACCGATGATTGTTTCTCTAAAATCTGCTCCCGCAACTGCTGGAACAATGAATTCTTCCCCATCAATTATCACTTTGGCGGCGTAATTTTCAAAAGTTGTTATTCCTCTTGCTGTTACTACTTGTCTAGTGCCAATTTGCTCCCACTCTAGAGCCTCTAAATCTTGCTTGTCGATTGCTAGCCATTCAGTTGAACCAGTATCTAACAAAGCATTTATTGAGAAAATTTCACCATTACCAGCTACCAATTCAATCTCAAAAAATAGCTGTCCAATTTCATCAAACTCACCTTGAATCATATTCGTCCGCAAACTCCGGTTTCATTGAGCCGAAAAGTACCAAATAATTTATGAGGATGTTTTTCTCGTGCTTTCTGGATAACATTAACATCTTCGCGATCGATAAAATAGTCTTCGCTTTCTGGTTCAATGGCAATAAACCAGTTATAATGTTCTTCAATTAATTCTGGACGAATACGCTCGAAAATTAAACGACAGCGTTGATGAAAGGCTTCGATTTCTGCTTGTTTTTTCGCTCTTTCTTCGGGAGAAATAGTTCTTTCGGGGAAGATTCTGCCGCGACGCGCAATTCGCTGAGATTTGATTTCACTCACGATTAAAATCCTCGCAATCTTGAGTTATGTCTTCAATTTTAACATTAAGTGTAGAGACGTTGCATGCAACGTCTCTACAAATTTATCCTCTCACCAACTCTTCGATTTCATCAACTCGATTTGGCAATTCTTCGGTCAATACTTCGCTACCAGATTCTGTCACCAAAACATCATCTTCGATGCGAATTCCGCGCACGTCAGCGAAGATTTCTAAGCGCTCCCAATTAACAACATCGGCGTATTTTTCCCGCATTTGAGCATTATTTAATATTCCAGGTACTTGATAAAATCCCGGTTCTATGGTAACAAGCATATTAGGACGAAGTGGACGATTTAAACGCAGGTAATTTAAGCCAAATCTCTCGCTCCTTTCTCTACCTTCCTCATATCCTGCTAAATCGCCTAAATCTTCCATATCATGTACGTCTAAACCCAAAAGATGACCGATACCATGCGGGAAAAATAAAGCATGAGCATCTGTTTCTACTAAGTCGCTAACATTGCCTTGTAAAATGCCTAAATTGACTAATCCTTCGGCGATTATAGAAGCAGCAAGTAAATGAATATCTTGATATTCTACACCAGGATGAATCTTGTCAATACAAGCATCGTGGGCGGCTAAAACAATTTCGTAAATATCTCTTTGGGTTGAGGAAAATTGACCGTTTACTGCCCAAGTGCGAGTAATGTCAGATGCCCAGCCTGACTCGGTTTCTGCCCCAACATCTGCTAAGATTAAATCTCCTGATTGTAGCCGATTATCGTATTTATTATTATGCAAAATTTCGCCACGGACAGTGACAATACTGTTATAAGAACAGGTCATATTATTAGCAAGAATAACCGCTTCCATTGCTGCACGAACTGCTGCTTCTGTTTTGACTTTTGAAGTTACTTTCATTCCCGCTTTGTGGGCGGTTACGGCTACTTTCGCGGCTTGACGCAACTCGGATAAAGCTGTTGCATCATGAGATAATCGTAGCGAAACAATTGCTTTTGCTAAGGCTAAATCAATTCCTTGGGGTGCATTTGCTGGGGCGACGGGGCGATCGCATAATTGAGATTGTTGCAAACAAGTGCTAGAATCTTGAACAGCGACGGTAGCTGCATTGGCGGTGCGTTTGCTTAATTCTGTCAGAGGATAAGCAGCGTCAGCCCCAATTTTAGCGGCAATTTCGTCTCTCGTGGGCATTTCCCCGTGCCAAAGGGCGCTATCTGGGCTAGGATTGTCGATAAATAATTCTAGTTTGCCATTTTCCAGACGAATAACTGCATTTTCGAGCGGTAATCCGGCAAAATAGAGAAAGTGGGAACTAGCGCGAAAAGGGTAAGTATTAGCGGGAAAATTGCGGACTTGGGCGCGTCCTGACCAAAGTATAACAGGTTGGTCGAAGATTTCGTCAAGACGTTGACGGCGTTGTTTGAGAGTTGTGGGTAGAGAAATTTGCATACTTATTTGAGGCAAAGGTGCAATGAGTTTGTTGCTAAGATAGGTCTGTTTACTAGGTTAATAGATCCCTGATAAGATGAAAAACACGATGCGTTGTTATTGGTCAATTGAAGAGTTACCTGGTTTGAGTGCAAAAGAGCGATCGCTGCTAGCTTCGCATAAAATTAATACTACCCAGGATTTACTCGCCCATGCTAGCACTCCTCAACAACAACAGGAATTAGCCGCCGAGTTACAAATTCACGCTCAATATGTGAAAAAATGGGTAGCAATGGCAGATTTAGCTAGCATATCTAGTGTTGGTTGTCAATACTGCGGGCTAATTTTACACGCGGGAATTGCTTCGGTAGCCCAACTTGCTCAAACTCCCGTTCACAGATTACACCGACAGATTTTACGCTTGCAAGTAGCCACGATGCAAAGAAAAGATTTGTGTCCCTCAGTCGATGAAGTGCAAAAATGGGTTGAAGAAGCAGCGCGATCGCGTTGAGAACTTCTCAAGTAAATTAAGATTGGGAGTGATTTTACCAAGATTTGGCGATCGCAAAAATTATCATTAACTCGCTCAAAATATGTCTACAATTACTGATATCGGTACGCTAATTGTTACTACTCCAGACACTTGTGGAGGTCGTCCGAGAATTGCCGGAAGAAGACTTTCAGTACAGCAAATTGCCGTTTTAACGAAACAGGGATTAACTCCGCCAGAAATTGTGAGAGAATATGAAAATCTGACTTTAGCAGAAGTTCATGCAGCCTTAGCTTATTATTATGCTAACCAAGAGCAAATTGAGCAGTATTTAGCTGAGGAAAAAGCCCAATACGAGCAAATGTTAGCAGAATATGAGGCTGGTAAACCCAAGTGAGTCAAATTTGTTTGTATCTTGACGAAGATGCTAGTCGAGGAGATTTGATTAAAGCTTTACGCAATGCTAATATTGATTTAATAACTACTTCGGAAGCTGATAATTTAAGTTGTAGCGATCTAGAACAGTTAGTTTGGGCAACTGCAAACAATAAGGTTATTTATACCTATAATATGGGTGATTATTGTCGATTGCATACAATTTACATGGTTGAAAGTAGAGAGCATACAGGCATTATTGTTGCTGAAAGACAAAGTTATTCGATAGGAGAACAGTTGCGAGGATTACAAAGATTAGTTTTAGCTATATCCGCAGAGTCAATAAGAAACCAGTTGGTGTTCCTTGGAACTTATATTCGGAATGAATAAACCTACAAGCAATTTTAATCTAAGAAACAGCGAGATTATCGAGAACTTCTCAGCTAAATTAGGATTAGATGAAATACATAAATCTTTGCTACGCAGCATCAACTTGTAGAGACGTTGTATCCAAAATCTCTACATAATATCTGTATTGCTCTTAAAAGTAATTTTACCAAAATTTGGCTCTCGCGCAACCCCCAACTAAACTAAATCTTGATGAGTAAAAGCTTTCGCATTTGCACCTGTATAGGTAGCGACAACATGACCATTACCCACAAGCTGATATTTGTAAGTAACTAACCCTTCTAATCCTACCGGACCGCGAGGAGGCATTTGCTGCGTACTAATACCAACTTCTGCACCGAAACCGTAGCGGAAACCGTCAGCAAAGCGAGTCGAACAATTGTGAAAGACTCCGGCTGCATCAACTTGGGCTAAAAAAGTTGCCGCCGTTGTGTTATCCTCAGTTACGATCGCGTCCGTGTGTTTGGAACCATAGGTATTGATATGCGCGATCGCAGCTTCTATATTATCTACTACTTTGATCGCCAAAATCAAGTCACTATATTCTGTTTTCCAATCATCCTCCGTAGCTGCGGGAATATCCAAAAATGAGCGAGTAACCTCATCTCCCAGCAATTTTACTTCTTTTGCTTGTAAAGCTGTAGCTACTTGCGGTAAAAATTCCTCAGCAATATCTCGATGAACTAACAAAGTTTCAATTGCATTACAAGCAGCAGGATAATTCGTTTTCGCATCAATAGTTATCTCAATTGCTTGCTGAAAATCTGCGGCTTTATCTATATATAAGTGACAAATTCCATCTGCGTGTCCCAATACCGGAATTTTCGTATTTTCTTGAACGTAACGCACGAAAGAATTAGAACCTCTGGGAATAATTAAATCCACATATTCATCTAACTCTAATAAACCGCGAATTTCTTCCCTCGTTGTTAACAGTTGTACTGCATCAGGATTAACCTTCGTTTTTGCTAAAGCTGCTTGAATTACCTTAACTAATTCAGTACAAGAACGAATTGCTTCTTTACCACCTTTGAGAATAACACCATTACCCGATTTTATTGCCAACGTCGTAATTTGAATTAACGCTTCTGGACGTGCTTCAAAGATAACTCCCAAAACACCAAGGGGACAAGTAACTCGCTTGAGAATTAAACCTTTATCTAACTCGCGCTTAATTTGCATTGCACCCACGGGATCTGGTAAATTAGCCACATCACGTACTCCCGCGATCGCCGATTTTAACTTACTTTCGCCCAATTGCAAACGTGCATATAAAGCCGCAGAAATATTATCGACTGACGCTTGGCAATCTTCAGCATTAGCAGCTAAAATGTCTGGTGTAGCTTTTTCCAAGGCAGTTGCGAGAGTTGCGATCGCCTCATTACGATCTTCTGTCGATAACACTGCCAACTGACGTGCAGCCTCACGAGTTGCTTGAGCAATATCTATCAGAGAACGAGTATCAACAACAGAAGCAGTCATATCCAGAGTCACTAATTTGTGCGGGTAATAGTCAGTTTAGCAAAAAGTGAGTAACTGCGAGATCCATAAACAAGAAAAATCTGCTTCACATTTTTGCCAATTTGTCAAATAAAATTGCAAATTTAGTTTATTTTGTCCAAAAACTATAAGTAATTTCAATTAGGAATCGATTGCGAAGATTCCTGAATTTCTTTTTTCGCTTGCTTCCAGAGATGATCCAACTCATCAAGAGTATATTCCGTCAGAGGGCGATCGGCAAAAGCCTCCATTTTTGACAAGCGTTGAATAAAGCGATTATTAGTTCCTTGAAGCGCTTCATTTGGATCTAATTGATACCAACGAGCAATATTAATTAACGTGAATAATAAATCGCCTAATTCCGATTCTTGATGATTTTTATCCTCAGTTTGCAAAGCTTCTTTAAATTCGCCCAACTCCTCTTGGAACTTCGCCCAAACTTCCTCAACGTTTTCCCATTCCAATCCTGCTGCTGCGGCTTTTTTCGACATTTTCGTACCTGCCATAAGTGGTGGTAAAGTGCGAGATATTTGACTAAGTTTGTGACTGAGTAACTGAGATTCTTCCGGAGTTTTACCCTTTTCTAAAGCCTTAATTTGTTCCCAATTAGCGCGAACTTGTTCGACATTTTCTACTTGAACATCACCAAAGACATGAGGGTGACGACGAATCAATTTTTCCGTAATACTATCAGCCACTTCAGTTAAACTAAATTGACCATATTCGCTAGCAATTTGTGCTTGCAAAACCACTTGTAAAAGTAAATCTCCTAATTCCTCAGCGAGATCGTCAGCATCTCCAACTCGCAACGCATCAACCACCTCATAAGCTTCCTCAATCACATACGGAATCAAGGTTTGCGGCGTTTGAGCCAAATCCCAAGGACAACCCTCGTTAGGATCTCGCAACTTAGCAACCACCTCAATCAGCCGTTTTAGAGCTTCTAATACAGCTTCAGACGTATCTTGAACAGTTTCAGTTGAGTTAGACATCGAGCAAAAACCAGAAAACCCTCTTAACTATTCTTAACCTGAATCTCCTGATTTGTCATGTATTAGGGATTGGGGATTGGGGATTGGTGACTGGGGATTGGGGATTGGGGATTGGGGACTGGTGATTGGTGATTGGGGATTGGGGACTGGTGATTGGGGACTGGTGATTGGGGATTGGTGATTGGGGACTGGTGATTGGGGACTGGTGATTGGGGATTGGTGATTGGTGATTGGGAAAACTTTGCTGCAAATTTCTCCTTGTCTTCCAAGTCTCCAATTTCTACTGATAACTGGTAACTGATAACTGGTAACTGATAACTGATAACTGGTAACTGACTCACTTCCTTCTGCGTCGGGAAGACTTGCGCTTCGGTTTAGGTAGTACAGCCTGCCAACCCTTTTTCTGATAACGTTTATAAGCAGAGCCAGTCCAATCACAGAGCGAGTGACTCATTGCACCAATTTCCAAACCGAGAAAAAGAGCGATCGCCTCTTGATGGTAAACAATGAGTAAAGCGATCGCGTCTTGCGCAAATTTTTGCCAATTCCAAGGAAAACCCCAAATGAGTTGCGCGATCGCCACAACAAACATTGCTACCCCCAGCAGTAACACCAGCAGATAAACTACTCGTAGTAACGTCCCAATAATCAAACCATGAGATAAGACAGAGCGATGGCGTAAACCTTTTTGATAAGGAATCCAAATAAAGCGCAACCAACCCCAGCGTTTGAACTGAATCGAGATAATATCGAGATCCGGACCAAACATCAAACCGCTAAACAAAAACGCTCCTGCGGTAATTAGAGTCAACTCTCCATTGCGAGTCAGTGAGAAACTCACAGCCACCACCCAAGGTAAGCTCCATAACGTTATGCGATCGTGCGTCCGACCAGAAGGCATTAAATTTAATTGCTTATTCCAAAAAGATGTGCTAATCTAAATATGTTAACGGGCGATTAGCTCAGCGGTAGAGCGCCTGCCTTACAAGCAGGACGTCACTGGTTCAAATCCAGTATCGCCCATACTTTCAGCTTTCAAAACCTATAGAAAATTCTCTAGAAATTATCTGGAGGTTACTATTATGTGCGATGAAGACTTAAGCCAACAAGAATCTTACTGTCAATCAAGGCTTAAGTCTCCAGGCGATCGCCAGTTAATGTATCCTAGCAAGTGTAACCAAAGCTATAATTTTTCCAGCCAATAAAATAATTAAGTATCATGACAGACTTTGTGCTAATCGATCTTACTTCGCAAGCAGATGCAGTCTGGAAACATATTTTTAATTTGAGTAAATCGGAAATTTTGGCTTGGTTGAGCAAACGTGGTACAGTCGAAGAAATTCAACATTCTTTTGAAGTTAATTCTTACTTATTTCGTTCGATAGTTGACAGAGAAACTTTTTTTTGCTTAACCCCAAATAGATCGCTTCTAATTTATCTTGGTGAAGATAATTTCTATCAACCGAAACGTGAGGAAACAAGCGAAAAAAGTTTAAATTTAACGCTAGCTAAAATCTACTCGAAAGACAATATTCCGAAAATCAAATGACAACAACAACTAATTTAACTTCCTTACCAGAAATACAAGCCAATTCACCCAATATTTGCGGTTATGAAACCGAAATTAGTTCGGTAAATAACAATGATGAACCGATATTTATCCCAACTACAAATCTAAACTTAGCAGATATTAGCGCCGGAATGTGTTGCGCTTTACATATGCACCAACCGACAATTCCAGCAGGTGCAAATGGGGAATTAATTAGCAATCTTCAATATATGTTTGAACATCCCCAGTCAGGAGATAATCATAATGCCGAACCTTTTGCTTGGTGTTATAGTCGAATGGGTGAATTTATCCCTCAATTAGTAGCAGAAGGATGTAATCCACGCATCATGCTTGATTATTCAGGTAATTTGTTGTGGGGATTGCAACAAATGGGAAGAGAAGATATTCTGAATAATCTGAAAAAAATTACTTGCGAATCTCAATACCAACCTCATGTAGAATGGTTAGGAACAATGTGGAGTCATGCAGTCATTCCCTCTACTCCTATACCGGATCTCAAGCTTCACATTCAAGCTTGGCAACATCATTTTGCTGCTATCTTTGGTTATGATGCTCTCAAGCGAGTTAAAGGTTTTTCGCCGCCGGAAATGCACTTACCGAATCATCCCGATACTTTATTTGAGTATCTTAAAGCCCTCAAAGAATGCGGTTATCGGTGGTTAATGGTGCAAGAAAATTCGGTAGAACGTTTAGATGGTTCTAGTTTACCTCATGATGATAAATATATCCCCAATCGTCTAGTTGCCCGCAATTCTCATGGCGAAACTATGGCGATGACAGTCTTGATTAAAACTCAAGGATCTGATACAAAATTAGTAGGGCAAATGCAGCCTTATTATGAGGCAAAAGGGCGCGGTAAACAACAAATTGGCAATCTTAGCGTTCCTTCTTTAGTTACGCAAATTGCTGATGGTGAAAATGGTGGCGTAATGATGAATGAATTTCCCCGCGATTTTTTACGAGTTTGGCGAGAAATAGGGGCAGAAAGTGGGGGAAAATCAGGTGTAGTTGGCTTTAACGGTACGGAATATTTAGAACTAATTGAAGCTGCTGGAGCTGATGCACAAAACTACCCAATTTGTCAAGCAGTTAATCAGCATAAAATTTGGGCAAAAGTTGACCCAGATAATGCTACACCAGAGAAAGTTAGCGACGCGATCGCGCAATTAAACGAAAGCGATCCTAATTTTCACATGGAAGGTGCTTCGTGGACAAATCATTTAAGTTGGGTGAAAGGTTACGAAAATGTTCTCGAACCAATGAACCAACTTAGCGCAGCTTTTCATCAAAAATATGACCCAATTTTAGCCCACGATCCCGGCATAACTAAGGATGCAAAATATCAACAAGCTTTACTGTATAACTTGTTACTCCAAACCAGTTGTTTTCGCTACTGGGGACAAGGAACTTGGACAGAATATGCGCGGACAATTTTCCAGAAAGGTGAAGCTTTACTGAAAGATTAAGAGTAAAATAAGCTTGTAGAGATATTCTCAAAAATGTCTCTACATCACCTCAGAATGTACCGTATTATCTAAAGTCTGCCAAACGTTTTGTAAAAGAGGATCGAGTCCCATTCCAGCAACCGCCGAAATGCCAAAAATTGGGTTATTAGTAAACCGCATTAATTCCTCTTTAACTAAAGTAAAAGTTTCCGAATCAACTGCATCCAACTTGTTAAGAGCTATAATTTGGGGGCGAGATCCCAAACCTCGCCCATAAGCTTGTAATTCTGCTTGAATTGTCTGATAATCTTCTAAGGGATCGGCAGCAGTAAGATCGACCAAATGCAAGAGTAAGCGAGTCCGTTCGATGTGACGTAAAAAATCATGTCCCAAACCAATTCCTGCACTCGCTCCGGCAATTAATCCGGGAATATCAGCAAAAACCGTCCCATCTCCCGTAGGTTTCCGGACTACGCCCAAATTAGGGACTAAAGTAGTAAAAGGATAATCAGCAATTTTTGGACGCGCTGAAGAAACTGCCGCAATAAAAGTAGATTTACCAGCATTTGGTAGCCCAATAATACCCACCTCAGCCAGTAACTTTAACTCCAAAATTAAGCGTTTTTGTTCCCCAGGTAAACCCGGTAAAGCATATTCCGGTGCGCGGTTACTATTACTCAAAAAATGCTTATTTCCTAAACCACCTTTACCACCTTGAGCAACACAAATAGTTTGATTTGGTTTAACGAGATCGCCAACAACTTCACCAGTATCGGCATCGTAAACCACCGTACCACAAGGAACTTCAATTACGCGATCGCTACCCGCCGCCCCAGTACGATTACTCGGTCCACCGCGCTTCCCATCCTCAGCCTTAAACAGCCGAGAATACTTAAAATCCAACAAAGTTTGTAAATTTTCCGCCGCTTCTAAAATAACCGAACCACCGCGTCCACCATTTCCTCCAGCCGGACCCCCAGCCGGAACATACTTTTCTCGGCGAAACGCGACAATCCCGTCACCTCCCTTACCAGCTTCAACTTCAATTTCCGCACGATCTATAAATTGCATAACTAGCTAATAAGTTTTTGTTAATTAGTAACTGATGAAAAACCAAATTATCCGATACGGACGCATTTTGTGCGTCCGTACCACCAATTAATTATATATACTTGCTAACATCCTCGTTGCATTCATCTGCAAGATAGGACAAAGAGCGAAAGCGCAAGCCGACTAATTGTTCGTAAAGAGGATTAAGCTTACACATCGGTGGAATGTGGACAATTTTGCGACCAAAGAGCTTGATATCTCGTTCAAAAGGACATTGAGAAGGAACAGTTTTGCAGATAAAACGTGCCAATCTAGGATCGTCAACATCCATCTTATCCAACCACTTTTTAACTGGCTGTAAAACATCTGAATGAGGATAAGTCGAGGTTCCTGCTTCTGCATCCGCAGGGATATCTTCCTCTAAAGAAGGAACTTTATCCGGGTCGTAAAGAGTATGCTCTAAAGCCTTTAAAGCTTCGATTTCTAGCCCTAAAGCTTCATGAAACTGGTGGATTATTTGTGCTTCTTCTACGGAATAAACTCCGTCGGCAACTGCCATCATGACTGCGGTTCTTAAAAAGTTTTCCGCAGCATTTTTGTTTCCGGTGAAAGCATCTGCTAATTCAGCAGGAGTAATTTGTTCTAAATTGTTAATGTCTGTGCCAAGAGCTAACTCTTCTTCAGTTAATTGGGTAATTAATTCTTGTTCTTCTGGATCGAAGTGTCCATCTGCCCAAGCAATAGTTAGCAAGCCGCGCAGCCAAGCGACAATTTGTTCGTTAGTGTATGGAGATTTGACGACACTCTTCATAGACATTTGCTTTGATTTCACTATCGAAATGATTTCTGCCACATCAATCCTAACTCTAGTCTCGCAGTGAATTTGGTTTGGGTGTAGGCGATCGCCCAAAGCTACGCTTGATTGTTGCTGAATAAGTAATGAATTTCGCGATCGCGGTAACGGTTTGAAACTTGAGAGCGAAAAGTAAAATCCGCGCGCTTTTTCTTTTTCTTGCTACCCACTCGGTAATTCATCAATTTTACTTATGGCAGATCTGATAGTTTTAATTCCGCTTCCCGAATCCAATGAATTATCGTAGTATGGTGGATTTCTGTGACTCGCTCGATTCCTCGCAAACTCATGCCATTTAAGTACATTTTTAAGCATAACTGCCTAACTTCCCGGCTATAGCTTCTCGAAATTGGGTGTTCGACAAACTGACGACCGCAATCGCAACATTGGTAACATTGTTTGCCACGACGATGACCATTTTTTCGGGATAAAGTTGAGTGGCATTTTGGACATTTCATTTCTCTATTATACCTCTCTATTATACCAGATTTACCATTATTCATTCAGCAAGACCTTTTTCTTCTCGCTCTTTGATTTTCTTCGGTAAAAATACTGTTAGATAATTTCCTCAATTTCAGCGATCGCCTTGACGCAGGTTAGGCAAATTTACCAAGACTGTTATCAAAGTGAGTCATCAAGAATTCTTCGGCTTTTTCAGCCCTAATTTTGCAGCCAAACTTTTCAGTGTATCTCTAGGAAACCAGACCTTGAAAATGCCTTCTTTATCAAAGACTGCTAAGTTCCAAATATAGCCGAAATTGGGGAACTGTTTTAAGAGCAAAATTTCAGCGAGCATATAACGCCGATATTTTCGTGGGAAACTGGGAGGATTTTCTTCAGTGCGAAGTTGTTCCGGTAAAGGTAGCCAATGACCAACGATTTTTCCCGACTCAAAAAATCTGGACTGCACGGATAATCCTACTAATCGGTCAGCCGTCCAAAAAGGAATATATTTAAATGGACCAAATAAAGTAAAGGTAGGTGTGACCCCCTTTAGTGCTTCTTTAACTAGAGCATTTTTCCAGACTTTTTTGTCAAAGTTTTCTTGATGAGGTCCTCTATGATCTTTACGTCCCCGGAAAAGTCCGAAAAAGTCAGGTTTATTCTCTAAAGGAACTATGGGAATTTCTCGCATCATCCGTTTTTTTTCCTCTGGAGAGTAATGTTTTTCTGGGTCGCGCTTTTTGACTGGGATATTTTGCAGATTATCTAGAGAACCCCAAGGTCGAGTGATTGAGCGATCGCCAAAAGAAAATGTGACTTGTTGTAACCTAAAAAAATAGCTATCAGGAAAGTTACTAAAATAATCTTCTGTAATTGTTACAATCTGTGGATGAAGATATTCATCACAGTTAATAGAAAGCACGTATTCCCCTATTGCATTAAGTAAAGCCGTTACTCTTTGAATGACTTCTCCCCTTAGAGGACAGCTAAATTGACGTAGCCGAGGATCGCTAATTTCTAGGAAAGGAACATGAGGTGGATAAACTAAAATTAACTCTACGCTACCTTGAATTTTCAAGTTTTCTTGTAGCCATGAAATTTCAACATTTTCCCTCATCGGGATAATAATAGAAAGCGTAGGCTTAGTCATAGATGATTAGTCCTCAGTTAAAACAATGGTGCTTTCCCGGAGTGTTAAGTTATCATAAGAACCTGATTTCTAAACAGTTAAGTGTGCTTAACTATTAGTTATTCAACAGCCTAATTTTAGCTCATCTGATTTAGAAATTCTGATAATCAATTGTAATAAAATTATTAAAAATGAACGAGCAAGGCTTTTCTGTTGTGCAGCCTTGCTCGCTTGATGGCTAATTAACCTGATTTGAGATTATGTTGTTAGACTTTCGCTTTTTCTAGCATCAATTTGGAGCGCTTGATTTGTTCGGGAATTTCAATAGGATAATCTCCCGTGAAACAAGCAGAACAAAAACTATGAGGATCTTCGCCTGTCGCTTCGAGCATTCCTGACCAACTCAGATAAGCTAAACTATCAACGCCAATAATTTCTGCTATTTCTGAAACCGATTTAGTTGCGGCGATTAAATGATCTTGGCTATCGGTATCAATTCCATAAAAGCAAGGATGAGTTACTGGAGGTGAGGAAATCCGCAGATGCACTTCTTTTGCACCTGCATCCCGGAGTGCTTGGACGATTTTGCGGCTGGTTGTACCTCTGACGATTGAGTCGTCTACCATGATGACTCGTTTACCCGTGAGTACGTCTTTGAGGGGATTCAGTTTCATCCGTATACCCGATTCGCGCATACTTTGAGTGGGTTGAATGAAAGTACGCCCTACATAGCGGTTTTTAATCAATCCTTCTGCAAAAGGTATGCCAGATTCGGCGGAAAAACCGATCGCTGCGGGAACGCCTGAGTCGGGTACGGGAATGACGATATCGGCGTCTACGTATGATTCTTGGGCAAGTTGACGACCTAATCCTAAACGATAACTGTAAAGTGTCTCGTCGTGCATGACGCTATCTGGTCTGGCAAAATAGATCATCTCGAAGATACACAGTTTTCGTTCTGGCTTTTTTACCCAGTGCAAGGATGCCATTCCTTCTTCGGTAATCCAAACTAATTCTCCGGGTTCGACATCCCGCAAGTATTCAGCACCGATAATATCTAAGGCGCAGGTTTCTGAGGCTAAAACGTAGCGTTGGGGGTTACTATCCAGTGTACCGATAACTAGAGGACGAATGCCGTGGGGATCGCGTACTCCCATTAGTCCCGCAGGTGTGGCGATCGCTAAACTGTATGCTCCTTGACAGTATTCAAAGGCGCTTACTGCTGCTTCGAGCCAGTCTTTGCCACTATCTACTTCTTGGGCGATCGCTAAGGCGATCATTTCTGAGTCTGTGGTTGTCACAAAGTCGCAGTTTTGTTTGCTTAAATGTTCTCGTAGTTCTACAACGTTGACTAAGTTACCGTTATGTGATAACCCTAGTGACCCTAGGCGAGTTTCTACTACTGCCGGTTGAGCATTGGCTACTCGTGAAGATCCTGTGGTTGAATAACGAGTATGACCGACTGCTATTTGTCCTGGCAAATTGTTTAAAATTGTTTCATTAAAAACTTGGGAGACTAAGCCCATGTTTTTATGTAAATGTACTGTTTCTCCATCAAAGGTGGCTATCCCTGCTGATTCTTGCCCTCGATGTTGTAAGGCATAAAGTCCAAAATATGTTAGCTTGGCAACATCTTCTCCTGGGGCGTAAACTCCAAATACTCCACAGGCTTCTTCTGGTTTATCTACTCTTTCTTTGGGAAAGTTGTCGTTGATGAAATGCTCGTTCGAGTATTGAGATGGGTTGGGAATCATCCTCTATTTGTCCTCGCGCGATCGCGGCAATGATAGGTTAACGGTATTGAGAGTTACCTAGAGAGGTTCCTAGCTCTAATCAAAATTAGCTCTAACCTCCCTAATTTCCAGATTAACTCAACTTAATATTTTCTTAACAGTTATTACAATAGCAGTTCTTTGGTTGATTTTCGCAAAGCGAATTATTTGTGCGATCGCCAAATAGCTTGAACTCAGAAAATCTCCTCGTTTCACTCTTGACATTTTGCTTCAAATATGCTTATTCAGTTTTTAGGCGCTGGGCGATCGCCTGATGCCAAATCTTACTTACTTCATAGATCTTAACGTCAAGCAACCGTACTTTGTCAGCCGTGAAAACCCCCAAATTACCGTTTTGATTAGTAACAACCCCAATTTTTTGCCAAGCATTACTTAACTCTTTCTTAAGATAAGCTTCCCAAGTTGATTGATATTCACGATTAACCGAAACCAAGATGCGCGAAGCTGCTTCCCCAAAGAGAATTTCATCCCAACGAGAATCAGTTTGCACCGAATCAACATCTAAGTGAATTTCCGCACCAAACAAACCATTAAAACAACATTCTAGCAACGCGATCGCCAAGCCACCCTCAGCACAATCATGAGCCGAATGCAACCAACCTTGATTAATTCCCCAGCGACAACCAGCTTGTATTCGACGTTCTAAAGCGAAATCTACCACAGGCGGTTTACCTGCCACCACACCATGAATTGTCGCCAAATATTCCGAACCACCCAAACCAGCAGCCGAACTACCCAATAAATAAATTAAATCGCCCGAACGCTGAAAACTTTGTCCGCAAACCTTAGTCACATCCGGAACTAAACCCACCATCCCAATCGCCGGAGTCGGATAAATCGGTTGAGGTTTACCTTCCGCAGACAAAGTTTCATTATACAGCGAAACATTCCCCCCAGTAACAGGCGTTTCCAACTCCCGACAAGCATCAGCAATACCACGACAAGCCTCTGCAAGTTGCCAATAACCCACCGGATTTTCTGGACTACCAAAATTAAGATTATCAGTAACCGCCAAAGGTTCAGCACCCACACAACTTAAATTCCTAGCTGCTTCCGCCACGGCTGCCTTTGCTCCCTCATAAGGATGAAGATACACATAGCGAGAATTACAATCAATAGTAGCCGCCACACCTTTTTCCGTCATCTTTCCCGTCAAAGACGTTACCGGACGAACCCGAACCACAGCCGCATCAGCACCGCCTGGTAAAATAACCGTATTATTTTGTACTTGATGGTCATACTGACGATAAACCCAAGCTTTATCAGCTAAAGTTGGATTAGCAAATAACTCGAAAACAACCTTATTCCAACTTTTAAATTCACCCTCAACAGTAATTCCCTCAACAGTAGACTCAGGTAAAGAATCAGCCGACCATTGCCAAGCTTTCCTCACATATTCTGGCGGTTCTGCTAACAATTCTCGCTCATAAATCGGCGTATTATCTGCCAAAGCCGTCGCCGGAATTTCTGCTGCTACCTCTCCTTGAAACAATATTCGCACGATCGCCTCAGCAATCACCTCTCCTGCGACTACCGCTTGAAGTCCCCAACGGTGAAAAATCTCAATTAACTCTTGTTCCCTACCCTTTTTCGCCACAAACAACATTCGTTCTTGAGATTCCGAAAGCAAATATTCGTAGGGAACCATTCCCGTTTCCCGCACCGGAATTTTATCCAAATCTAACTCAATTCCCACACCACCTTTCGCAGCCATTTCCGAGGTAGAACAAGTAATTCCGGCTGCACCCATATCTTGCGCGGCAACCACTGCACCTGTGTGAAAAGCCTCCAAACAAGCTTCAATCAAGGATTTTTCCAAAAAAGGGTCGCCCACTTGTACCGCAGGGCGGTCTTTTTCTGATTCATCACTTAATTCTGCACTCGCGAAACTCGCACCACCCATACCATCTCTACCAGTTGTCGAACCCACATACAACACCGGATTACCAATTCCCGATGCGCCAGATTTGACAATTTCTGGGGTTGACATCAAACCTAACGCCATCGCATTAACCAGAGGATTGCCTGTATAAGCAGCATCGAAGTAAATTTCGCCGCCAACAGTAGGTACGCCGACACAATTCCCGTAATGGGCGATTCCTTCAACTACGCCAGCAAAAATTCTGCGGGTGCGAGGATTGTCTAAGGAACCAAAGCGTAAAGAATTGAGGATAGCAATGGGACGCGCCCCCATTGTAAAAATATCGCGGAGAATACCGCCAACCCCTGTAGCTGCACCTTGGAAAGGTTCCACGGCGGAAGGATGGTTGTGTGATTCAATTTTGAAAGCAAGTTGTAAACCGTCGCCTAAGTCTACTACCCCTGCATTTTCTCCCGGACCGACCAGAATTCGTTTACCTGTGGTGGGAAATTGTTTTAACAATGGTCGGGAATTTTTATAACAACAATGTTCCGACCACATTACGCCAAACATTCCCAATTCGGCTTTGTTAGGATGGCGGTCTAAACGCTTGACAATTTCGTTGTATTCTGCTTCGGTTAGTTTTTCCGCAGCAATTTCTTCAGGAGAAAAGGGACTAGACATGAGAGCGGTGAGAACTATAGCACAGAGTTTTATTGTACTGGTTTTCGGCGATCGCTGTTAATCCCAACTTTTTTTAGATAGCTTGTTGTTGAGTTTTCAAAGTATCTAGGGATTTGAGGATATTCCTGGGTGTGACTCCCCGCAAAAATCGGTTACGCTCGATCCGAGCAATAATTCTCGTCACTAATTCAGTACCGATAAAAGGTTTACTTACGAAGTCATCAGCACCAACATTAAATACTTTCTGCAAATTTTCTGTACTGTTGTAAGCCGTCAGAAATAATACCGGAACTTTCGCCCATTCAGAATGCTTGCGAATTAGTTTACAAAGTTCGATCCCGTCAAAGAAAGGCATTTTTACGTCTAAAATCACTAAATCAGGAGCGACTTTTTCGAGAACTTCCCAGAAAAAGCAAGGATTTTCTAAGGTAGTAGTTTCTAAACCTCTAGAGTCTAAAAGTTTCTTGATAATCCGTAAAATTTGGGGATCGTCATCGACAACGAGTACTTTGATTTTTTCGAGATTGGTTTTCCGGACAATTTCTTCTGAGTTAGCTTCGGGAAAATAAGGTAAAGAGGGTTGAGAAAAAGTTAATTCCTGCTCAATATTTTCTGTCCACCTTTGGCAAAATGCCGCTTCCTGTTCGTTAAAATAAGATGACTGCTCTAACAAATCTTCGATTTGACGTGCTAAATAACTAGCTTTGGTAAAGCCAAAAGTTCCCACGAAACCAGCAAGTTTATGAGCTTCGTTAATTGCTTGGGAATGTAAGTCAGGATCTATTTTACCTGAATCTAATAACTGTCGAGCGGCTTGTTTGAGAATAGCAACTTGTGCGAGCGTGTCTTGTTTCAGATTTTCCCAACTTATAGCTAAAGCTTGTTGCAAATTAGCTGGTAAACTTCCGTTGTTTTCGTTAATTTTTGATTGGGAGATAGCTAAGCGATCTTGGGGTTTGAGACGATAACCAAGTCCATAAACTGTTTCGATGATATTTCCAGCATCTACTTTGCGTAATTGCTGTCTTAGTCCTTTAATATGCGCTCTTACTGCTTGTTCTCCTGGGGATTCATTATAAGCCCAAAGTTGTTTGAGAATCAGTTCGCAATTGAGAATGCGATCGCTGTAGCGCAAAAATAATTCTAACAAACTATATTCTTTTGGTCTGAGAGATACTGGTTTTCCAGCATAAGTTACTTGACAGGTAGCCGAATTTAAAGATAATTTTCCCCATGATAAAACCCCAGATTGAGAAGAACTGCGCTGATGCAACCAAAAACGAATTCGAGTTAGTAATTCCGACCAATCAAAAGGTTTAGTAATATAATCATTGGCTCCTGTCTCTAAAAGGTGAGCTCGATCTATATTATCATCCCTATCTGTCAACAATAAGATCGGTGTAGTTATTTGGTGTTTGCGCAATTTCCGACACAGGGTTATTCCGTCGATTTTTGGTAAGACTACGTCGAGTATAATCAAGTCATAATTATAGGATTGTCCTAATTCCCAACCTGTTTGACCGTCACCAGCTAAGTCAACTACGTGATTTTGTCCTCTCAAAGCAGTTGCTAGTGCTTTAGTCATTGCTCGATCTGGGTCGATGATTAAGATTCTCATCGCTCTTGTCCTCTACTAATTAATCTGCATTTGTCTTTAATTGCCTTTGTAGTAGTATTACTATTGATTGCTCGATCTCGCGGCTAACCGACTGCAATCAACTGTTTCCGGCTAGAGACTTTGGGTTTTCACAATTGTAAAAAAAACTCGGAGATTTCTCTGTACGAAATCGGACAATAGATAGATAGATAGTGTGGTTTTTCATCTTTGTAAACTTGAGTTGACTGCAAAAGTGTCTAAAATTAGATCTGAAGAGAGTTGTGGAAAAACTACTAAGCTGATGACGAAGTTGCTCGATTTTACCCTATAGGTTAAAATTAGCAAATAATATCCAAAAATTAAAACTTTCCAATTGGCAAATCTAATGTTTTTTCATCCTGTTTTTCTAGAAGTAACTTAGCTCTTAGAGCTAAATGAGAATAGTTAGGGAAAAAGAGATCGAGTTAAGCAATACTTAACTGACGATCCGCAATTATCAACTAGCGTTAACTTTGATGAAGAAGCGAATTTTAATTATTGACGACGAAGCCGCTATCCTGCGAATTATGCAAGTAACTCTCAGTATGACTGCTGATTGGGAAATTTTAACCGCCCAGTCTGGTTGGGAGGGTATAGAAAAAGCTCTTTCAGAACAACCAGATGCTATTTTGCTCGATCTAATGATGCCCGAGCTAAATGGGATAATCACTTTGGAAAAGTTGCGCGCCCAGGATACCACTTGCCAAATTCCCGTAATTATTATGAGTGCCAAAAGTAACCTGAGTCAAGAAAAATCTCTCTGTGAGTTAGAGATAGCAGGAGTTATTACTAAACCTTTTGACCCACTTTCCCTCGCAGATCAAATAAGTGATGCTCTCAAATGGAGTGAATTGTCGTAAATTCCTGGATTAGCTTTTGTATTGAAAGTTAGGGACAGTGAGTAAGATAAGGAGTTAGTTGGTTAGGGTCGGCGGCGCGATCGCTTTTACAGTATCACAATTTGACTTGTTTGGCAATAAGTGTATTTACTTAATATTTCTTGTCAGCTCGAGTTAAAAATTAGCTAAGTAGCTGCAAATAAATGTTAATATTTATCTTTAAACTAGAAGATGGAATTCATCAAAAATTTTTGGACACAAGGAAATTTCATTCCCCACGGACATTGTTATTTGTGGAAGCCGGGATTAGTAGGACTGCACGTAGGTTCGGATTTGCTAACGGCACTATCTTATTATCTAATAGGTGGGATGCTAATTTCCCTGCACAGAAAGCGAGAAGATTTGCCTTTTGATTGGCTTTTCTGGTATTTTGCTGCTTTTATTATTTGTTGCGGGACAACTCATTTACTAGAAGTTTGGACGCTGTGGTATCCTACTTATTGGTTTTCGGGATTTGTGAAAGCGATTACGGGTGTAGTTTCTTTTCTCACAGCTATCTTAGTAATCCGAGTTTTTCCTCAAGCATTAACAATTACTACTCCCAGACAACTGTTAGCATTAAACCAGAAATTAGAAGCCGCGATCGCGGAACGGAAGTTAGCAGAAACAGCACTGCGTAAGTCCCAACAAATGCTTTACGTGGTGATGGATACAATTCCCGAAGCAATTTTCTGGAAAAATCAAGAATTAGTTTATCTCGGTTGCAATCAGAACTTTTCTCAATTGGTAGGTTTGAATAACCCGAAAGAAATTGTTGGGAAAAAAGACGAAGATTTACCTTGGGAAGCAAACGAAGCCGAATTTTTTAGCGAAGGCGAAACGGAAGCTTTAGCAACAGGTAATCCCCAAAATCGAGTGAGTGAAAACATCAGCAAAAGTAACTCAGAACCAAGGTGGTTTGAACTGAACAAAATCCCCCTTCACAACGAAGAAGGAGCAGTTTTTGGGGTTTTGGGTACAATCGAAGATATTAGCGATCGCGTCTCCTCCCAACAAGCTCAAACACGACTCACCGCAATTTTAGAAGCAACCACCGACTTAGTTAGTATCGCCGATAACTCTGGTAAGATTATTTATCTCAATCAAGCAGGTCGTCAACTGCTCGGAATCGATCGAGACGAACAACTTACCAACTTGCAAATAGCCGATCTTGTACCCTTAGAAGAGGTTGACAAAATACGCAATCAATGCACTAGCGGCAAAGAAAATGAATCAGGAATTTGGGTAGGAGAAAATACCCTAAAAAATCCAGAGGGAAGAGAAATCCCCCTTTCCCAAGTAGCGATCGCCCATAAATCAGAAAATACTCAAAAAGTAAAATTCATTTCCACAATTGCCCGCGATATTAGCGCCGCCAAACTTGCCGAAGCAGCACTTTTGCAAGCAAAAGCCGAATTAGAAAATCGCGTGGAAGAACGTACCGCCCAACTTCAACAAACAATTAAACAACTAGAAATAGAAGTAAAAGAACGCACCGCCGCCGAAACAGCTTTACAAGAAAGCCAAGCCCAGCTACAAGCAATTTTAGATAACGCACCTTCAGTAATTTACTTAAAAACCCTGGAAGGAAAATTATTATTAGTTAACCGTAAATTTGAAACCCTATTCAAGATAGCAGCAGCAGCAGTAATCGGCAAAAACGACTACGACCTATTTCCCAGGGAAATAGCCGATAAATTTCGCGAAAATGACCGAAAAATTCTCGAAAACAAAGTAGCAATGAAATGGGAAGAAATCGTCCCTCACGATGATGGAATTCACACTTATCTGTCAGTGAAATTTCCGCTATTAAACAGCGAAGGAATGGTTTATGCAATTGGGGGCATTTCCACCGACATCACCGAACGCAAACAAGGAGAAGAAGCACTCCAGGAAAGCGAACATCGCTACCGGACATTAATCGAAGCCACAACCCAAATTATTTGGCATACCCCAGCCAATGGAGAATTTATCAGCGAACAACCACGTTGGAGTAGCTTCACCGGACAAAGCTTTGAGGAATACCAAGGTTGGGGCTGGTTAAACGCAGTTCATCAAGGCGATCGCGAAAAAACGCAACAAGCTTGGTCAAACGCCCTCAACAACCATACTACTTACGAAATCGAACATCGCTTACACCGTCATGATGGCGAATATCGCTACATGAGCGTTCGGGGAGTTCCCGTTTTAGCCGAAGATAATAGCGTCCGCGAGTGGATTGGCATCCACACCGATATTACCGAACGCAAGCAATACGCAGCCGCCCTCGAACGAGAAAGACAACAATTACGACAAATTGTGACCCACGCCCCCGTCGCAATGGCAATATTCGATACCGAAATGCGTTATGTTGCCTATAGCGACAGATGGTTAGAAGAAAACGATTTAGTGGGAACATCTCCTGTCGGTCAAAATTACTACGAAATTAGCAAAAAAATAGGCAAACAATGCCGCCAACTGCATCAAAGAGCCCTCAAAGGAGAAATTCTCTCTGCTTCCGAAGAGTTATTAGAATTTGCCGACGGAACAGAAGTTTATCTGCGTTGGGCAATTCATCCGTGGTATGCTCCGAACGGCGAAGTTGGCGGCATCGTGATTGTCACTACTCGCATTGACGAACTGGTAAATGCAAGAGAAGCTGCATTGGAAAACGCCCGCCTCAAATCTCAATTCCTTGCTAATATGAGTCACGAAATTCGCACGCCGATGAACGGAGTCCTAGGTATGGCGGGACTGTTGCAAAGAACTGAACTCACACCAAAACAGCAAGATTTCGTCCAAGGAATTTCTACCAGTGCCGAACATTTGCTGGCAATTATTAACGATATCCTCGACTTTTCCAAGTTAGAAGCCGGGGAAATGGAGTTAGAAACCTTAGATTTTAATCTCGATGGTTGCTTAGAGGCAATTATCGACCTCTTAGCCACCCAAGCAGAAGAAAAAGGACTCGAATTAGCAATTTTAGTCGATCGCGAAGTACCGAGACACCTGAAAGGAGATCCCGGTCGCCTGCGTCAAGTATTACTCAACTTGGTGGGAAATGCGATTAAATTTACTTCTGAAGGTGAAGTAGTGGTCCGAGTTCACTGTCAAGAAAACTCTCATTTGGTAGTTTGCTTTGAAGTTAGCGACACGGGAATTGGCATTCCTCAAGCAGCCCAATCTAAGTTATTTCAGTCGTTTTCCCAAATTGACGCTTCGACTACTCGCAAGTATGGCGGTACGGGATTAGGACTTGCCATCTGTAAGCAGTTAGTTGACTTAATGGGAGGAAAAATTGGCGTAAAAAGCAGGGTGGGAGAAGGTTCGACTTTTTGGTTCACTGTGCAATTTAGCGAACCGGAGACAACTGCTGGATCTGATTTACCACCCAGCTTGACAGAATTGAAACTCTTAATTGCCGATGCTTCGGCGACGGTACGTCAATCAGTGCGCTATTTGGCTGCGGCTTGGGGGATGAAGTTAGACGAAGTAGCCGATGCTGATGCAGCTTTAAGTGCTTTGCAAGAAGGTGTTGCTAGTGGTAAGCCTTATGATGCGGTTATCTTTGACCAACAGTTATTCACGAGGAATGGAGATAGTTTAGCAGAAGTGATTAACAGCGATCGCGCTTTGGTAGAAACAAAGTTGGTATTGATGACTTCGATGCAGCAACCGGAGGATACCTCGGAATTATCGGATTTAGGTATTTCTAGCACGATCGGCAAACCCGTGCGAGCATCTCGCTTGTTTGACGCATTATTGACAGCGATGGAAAACGATTTTGCCGAAATTTTGCAAGCAAGGCGAAAACGCAGCCAACAAAATTCAGCTTTTGTTCCTCGCTGCGATCTCAATATTTTATTGGCAGAAGACCATCCGATCAATCAAGAGGTGATTTTGAATCAATTAGATTTGTTGGGTTATGAAGCAGATTTAGCTGTTAATGGCGAACAAGCTTTGCAAATGCTGGCAGAGAAAGCATACGATCTAGTCTTGATGGATTGTCAGATGCCTTTGCTAGACGGTTATGCAGCTACTAGACAACTGCGACAGTGGGAAAGTGAGGGTAAATTCGGTAAACAAAGTCATCAGGTTGTAGTTATTGCTTTAACTGCCCATGCTTTGCCCGAAGATCGAGAAAAATGTCTGGCTGCGGGGATGGATGATTATCTGAGTAAGCCAGTTAATCAAGATGATTTAGGAACTAAGTTGCAGCAATGGGCGACGCAGTTAGAAAAATTGCCCAGACAAAGAGAGTTGCGTCAAAAAAGAACACAACCACAGCCGAGGAAATCTTCAATTGGGGAAAGTTCGGATGTAGTTTTAGATTTTGAGCGCTTGAGGGCGATTTCTCGCGGCAAAATTGCTTTTCAGCGACGGCTATTGACAATTTTCCTGGAAAAAAGCCGATCGGATTTGGGGGAAATTAGAGAGGCGATCGCGGTTCGAGATTTTACGAAAATTCAAGGATACGGTCATCGCTTGAAAGGATCGAGTGGTAATGTCGGAGCGCGTAAGTTAAGCGATTTGGCTAACCGGTTGGAAAATATCGGTCGAGATCGCATAATTGCAGGTAGCAGCGAAGTTTTGGAGGCTATTGAGGAACACTTAGAACAAATCGCTATTTTGCTGCAAAATCAATTCCCAGAATAATTTATAACTTATGGCAAAAATTCTTGTTGTTGATGATGATTTTACTACTCAACTTATTCTTGAAGAGGCTTTGCAAAGCGAAGGTTATCAAGTTAGAGTTGCTCAAAATGGTAAAGATGCTTGGCAGATCGTCCAGCAATGGCATCCAGATTCGATCGTTTGCGACTGGATGATGCCCCAAATGGACGGTTTAAGTTTTTGTAAGTTGATTAAAGCCGATCCAGATTTGACGACCACGTTTTTTATTTTACTAACGGCACGAGAACAAGTTAGCGATCGCGTTCAAGGGCTTGATGGTGGTGCTGATGATTTTCTCTCTAAACCAATTGAAATTGAAGAATTGTTAGCCAGAGTGCGATCGGGACTGCGATTGCAAAGTTTGACTCGACAATTGTCTCAAGCCAATTTACGCTTAAATCAGGCATTTTCTGAGTTACAGCAAACTCAAGCCAAACTGGTTCAAAGTGAAAAAATGTTCAGTTTGAGCAAAATGGTTGAAGGAATTGCCCACGAAATTAATAATCCAATTACTTTTATTTACAGCAATCTTCAATACCTAGAAGATTATCATCGTGATTTATTCGAGTTATTAAGTTTATATCAGCAAGAAGTTACTAATCCTAGTTCTTTCTTACAAGAGAAGTTAGCCACGGTTGAACTAGATTTTTTAGTTAGTGATTTACCTAAATTACTAATGTCTATGAAAACTGGTGCCGAACGCATTCGTCAGATTATTCTTTCTGTACGCAATTTTTCTCGACTTAGTGAAGAAGGACTAAAAAAGGTCGATATTCACGAAGGACTTGACAATACTTTATTGATCTTGCAGTCGCGATTGTCAACGGCAAATTCTCGTTTTATTCGTGTTGTGAAAGAATACGGCGATTTACCTCTAATTGAATGTTATCCGAAGGAGATGAATCAAGTATTTTGGCAGATTATTACTAATGCAATTGATGCTCTGGAAGAAAAACAAAAAGCTATCGAAGCTAATTATCTTTGGTGTCAAGGAAAGGTGAAAAGTAAGAGTTGCTGCCCTTCTTCAGAAGTAAGTAAAGAAGAGGTTTTTGATTGGACACCGAAGATTACAATTAGTACCAAATTACTCGATCGCGAGCGAATTTTAATTCAAATTATTAATAATGGTCTGCTTTTACCAATAGAGATTCAAGATAAAATTTTTGAGCCATTTTTTACTACTAAATCTATTGGTAAAGGTAAGGGTTTAGGTTTATTTATTAGTTACCAAATCGTTGTCGAACAACATCAAGGTAGCTTAAAGACAATTGCTACTCAGGAAGGGGGAACTGAATTTCAAATTGAACTACCAGTTTCCTTAGTTGCTAATAAAAATAGCTTCAAATTCGATTAATCTGAGTTAGCTGAAACTGACATTTTTGCTTAAGCGAGCGAAATTGCTCTGAAGGTGAAATGTCAGTTTTAGATTGTAGTAGTTTGGTTTATTTATAACCTAATTCAGTCAAAAGATTACCACTGTATTGCTGAAAAACTTTTAAACTTGAATCGTTGAAATAGTTTTTCCAGTCGCCGATAATTCCTTTACGAAAAAAAGAGGTTTTCTTTTCTTCACCTTTTTCTCTACCTCCCGACCATTTTTTAAAGTCTGCTGTTTCTTGACAAGTAGCGATTAATTCTGGGGTTTGACTAACTTTGAGGAAATCGAGTAAATTAGCGATCGCTGTTTCTCCATTTTCGTGTAAGTCTTCGTAGCGAATTTCGAGATAGCGATTCGGCTCCATTTTACCAAAATTACGCGCTGCTTGCACGTTTTCTGCCCAAGTTTTGGCAAAATTGGCGGTGTATTGTAAGAATTTAGGTGAATTGGTTTGTAAAGCTTCTTTATCTCCAGCCCGATAAGCATGATGACAAACAGAGACAACTACGTCTCTTCCGTCGCGGATAACGTGGATAAATTTGGCTTTAGGGAGAAGATTGCCGAGATATTCTAAGTAAAAAGTATAACGCGGGGTTTTATCGCCGATACACTTGACATTTTCCTCGATTTGGCGCTGATTTATTACTAAACACATCAGGGAAAGGACGGTAAAATCAAAATGTTCTGGACTTAAACCGTTGTAGTAAGGTTTGTTTTCGTAAACGCGATCGCTGACTAAACGCTGATGTTCATTGTAACCTTTAAATACGTTCGCTAAAGGTTCCGCAAGTTTATCGGGGAAATGTCCTTCTCCCGAACAAACAATTTCTGGATGCGCGTCTAATAACCTTTGTACCCAAGTTGTCCCAGATTTGGGAGCGCCTGCAATAAAGAATAACTGATGAGATAATATCTTGGCAACTTGTTGGTGAAGTTCTAACAGACGTTCCATAGTTATTCTGGAAAAGCTAACTGGGTAGTCAGTTTTGACGTAATTTAGATTGGCTCATTATAGCATTTTTTTTCACTTTAAACAAACTTACAAGTGAAAAATTTTTTAGCTAAATTCCCACTCAAAGTCAGGTCAATTATTTTCATTTTCTCAAAGCTCAGTGTACAATTTGACGGATAATCAAATTTATTTGGAGTTACCACAATGACCGAAATTCCCGAAAATACTCTGCTCAAAATTCAACATCATTTTCATCAGCTTATCCGTCAACGATCCGGAATTGAGCTTGATGAAAAATCATTAAAACTTCCAGGATTAAATGAGTTATTACAGTCTCAGGATACTAAAGCCTGGTTTCCTATTCCAGATATGTATGGAGGCTTCATTTATCGCTTACAAACTGAAGGAGAAGAGGTAAAACTGATTACTGAAAGTTGGTCGAGAGTTGTCACTGGTTCGGGACAGCGTCACGAAATTACTGCTCAAGGAATCTACTTAGTAGAACAAGGATTTGTGTAATTAAATCGCTCTACATTTGTGTTAACTTCTTGAGCAATTCAGCAGCTAAATCGAGTAAACTAACTTCATCTTGGAGATTTTTCGCAATTTCTTCGTTAGGTTGCAGTTCTATCGTGCTATCAGCTAAAACAGTTTTTACTGCAAATAAGCGCTCGTTATTTTCCAAAGGGAGACTGAGGCTTTTTTCCAATTCTGCGGCAATTTCTCCTAGCGATCGCTCTCCTAAACGCTCTCGGACTTGCACCGCTACCGGATCGTCTCCTTGTAAAAAGGCTGTCACCGAACAGGTAAGATTGCTATGGTGAGATAAATTCTTTTCTTCCTCGCACCAACAATCAAGCCAATCGCTATCTAGATTGTCTACATAAAGATGAACAAAATCAATCCCTAGTTCCAGCCAATCTTGTTGCATTTGACGGACAGATTCTACTGCTTCCAGGACTTTTTCGAGCCGAACTTGAGTTGTCTTTGCTTTTTCGATAACCATAGATGCTGATTTTGAGAATGTTAATAAAGTTTGTTAAATTTGTTGGCAAACCAGACTTTTTACGGAAATTTTAAATAAGTTTTCACCTGCAAATGATCGCTGTTATAAAGTGATATATTAACCAAAATATTTAGATACTCTGTATCTCCGGGGTTATAACTTAAAAATAGTCCTCTTTGGATTTCCCATTTTTGTAATGTATCTTTCCATTTTTCATACTTAATTTGCGCAAATTCATCACTAACGCTAGTAATTTGCACGCAAAGAGGTTTTTCTTGACGATTACTAACTATTAAGTCAGTAGCCATCGAAAGATCTGCCACATAGCGGTGTAAAAAAGTCCCATTACGACGGACGATATCTTGGGCTAAAGATTGTACTATTTGAGCATCAGCTTGATTAAATTCTCCCGCCATTAATTTTTGTTTCCAAAGGAAAAATTTTGGATCTTTTTCGTGGAGCCATTTAGGGAAAATATAACCGTACCAGTATCTTTCCGTTGGTGTCATCAATTCAAAAGCTGCTTGCTGTTCCTCTTCCGAAGACAAACTATGTAATGTTAACCAAACTTTAGAATCTTTAATAAGCTGTAGCAAAAAAGCAGTGACAAATTTTTTCGCAGTTAGGGAACCGGGCTTAAGGTCTTTTAGCCAACGGTTTACTTGCTCTAATCTCTGCGCTAAACTGGGGTCTAGCTCCGATGCTTCAACAATCAGGGTTTGAATCTGCTCCTTAACTTGTTTTCCTTGCAAAGAATGTCCTGCTCTCGTCTAACTCAAGCTTAGTGTTCGTAACTTTAATTTTATGGGAATTTTCCTTTTTTCTCAACCCTCTTCCTTTGAGTTTAACTTTAGTTTAAGGTTACTAAAACGAGAGTGAAAAGCTTTTTCTGGGCGATCTAATTAGTTAATTTATGTAGCAAACAATTGCGATCGCTAACGAAATGGTGTTAAAAACTGAAAGCCAAAAACATCTCCTGAAAGAAAGTATTTATTTGGCTAATTTTGTGGTATTTTAGGTTAAATTTAGAATTCAGGTGGCGCGATCGCGCGTGTGCTCGACTCCGATCTGATAAGATTACTTCTTATTCGATAAAAACCACAGGTATGGCAATGAACAAGCAAGTATTGATGGAAGAATTAGATCGGGCGATCGCCAAAGCTCGTCCCGACAGCGAAAAGTTATTTTTTCGTTTGCTCAAGGAAGTGTGGCAAATTGACTGGACTGTGGCTCCTTATGATGTTTATGGACACATGATAGAATTCGATATCCCCTACTTTCTTCGTTTTATGCGGATGGATTTAGGAGATGAAGCTGAAGAACACCAACTGATCCTAGACTGGATTCAAAGTCGTACAACCCTTCGAGACACTAACTCTCGCGACGCTCTGATTTCTTTGATGGATGAGTGTAACCAAATCCGAATCCAAGCAAGATAAATCCAGCAAAGGGTCATCGGTTGCGGGTTTGCGGCAAGAGCGCTCGTGCTGCCAGCCCCAACTACACTATTCATAACAACCATTAAACATCTTGATCCAGCCAAGCTTCAACCATTGTTGTCGGAATGTGAATAACCGGGTGAGCAAAAATCGCATTTAAAGCTTCTTTACCGCCAGCATTCATTGCCTTTTGTAACCGTTGTCTCAAACTAGGACTGCGTTTAATCGCTCGTTCCACCGATTTTTCCGCTTCCGGAATAGTTTGTTTAGCTTCAGCCAAGCGATCGAGAAACTGCTGCATATCACTCCGAAGACGATTCCAAGACTGCTCATCTGGGGTGATAACCTCCACAGGTTGAATAACTTGAGTTTGATTATTGCCAATTTTGCGAACTGTCTCAGCCAAATCTACACCCGTCGTCTGACGTAATTGTTCCAGGAAAGAGACAATTTTCGTAACATTGCTACCGTTATTCGTATCAATTACCGTCACATTATCCACGTCCACATCAGGTACAGTAGAAGCCATTGTTTTGAGTAAAGTTTCCAGCTTTTGGAAGAGGAAAATTTCTCGAGCCGAAGGTCCAGCAGTTTTCCAAGACTCAGCCAAACGGCGCGTACCTTCAGCTTGCGCCTTACCATCCTCAATAATTATCGCCGCATTACCCTTTGCTTGGGCGATCGCCCGCTTAGATTCTGCTTCTGCGGGAGCCACCACATCTGCTTGTAACTGTTGCTCTACTTGCTTAATCCGCTCGGTTTGTACCCCTACTTCTGCCTCAGTACGAGCGACTTCCGAAGCAATTTCCGCTTTCGCTTCCGCAATTAACGCCTCTCGCTTGGTAAGCGCATCCTTAAGGCGGCGATCGGCTTCGGCTTTGGCTATGGCAATTTGGGTTTCAATACGTCGCAGAGAAGTTTTCTTATTATTTTCTGCTTCTTGAATTACCGATTCAGCCTGCGCTTGCGCCTCAGCAATCCGTGCATCTCTTAACAAATCTGCTTGTTGTTTGCGTCCGATCGAGTTGAGATAACTCACATCATCAGAAATATTTTGTACCTGCAAAGTATCCAAAACCAAGCCTAACTTTTCTAAATCATCCTCAGCTTCTTCCAGCAAACTTTTTGCAAAAGCAATCTTATCTTCATTAACTTGTTCCGGAGTCAAACTTGCCAAAACTCCGCGTAAATTTCCTTCTAAAGTTTCCTTGGCAATTTGCTCAATTTGCTTGCGAGTTTTCCCCAACAAACGCTCGATCGCATTATGAATTGTTGGTTCCTCACCAGCAATTTTAATATTTGCCACCGCCTCTACCGTCAAAGGAATACCACCTTTCGAGTAAGCATTAGTTACCTTCAGCTCGATGATCATATTGGTTAAATCCATGCGAAACGCACGTTCTAACACTGGAACTCGTAAGCTACTACCTCCTTTAACCAAACGATAGCCTACCTTTCGACTACCTTTAATTTTCGAGGAACTACCAGCAAAGATTAGCACTTCACTCGGCTGGCAAATATAGTAAAGATTGCGAATTGAAAAAACTATCGAACCAGTACCGAGTCCTAGAATTCCTAGTAAGATAATGATTATTTCCATCTCTAACCAACCTCAAATTTTGCTTGTTTTCCGATCGCCAATTACCCTTTAACTTTTACCATTTCTATTGTGACTGGTAAGCGTACCTGCAACATCAATACCGAGAGTTTTATCAACTTGGGTTAAAAACTGACTGACAATTTCTGGATAAGCATTTGCTAGGGAAGCAAGGGCTTTTCCGTCGCCATTATCGATAACATTGATTTTGTTTAAACGCACGCGACCGGGAATTTGTGCTGCTTGTTGTAAGACCATTTCTATCTGCTGAATTAAGAATAATTCCGCCGCATCAGTACCTGTTTCTTGCCAAACTTGAGAAAGCATATCGTTAACTAAAGCTGCGGCTTTAGCATTTTCAGCAAATACGGCTGCTTCACCTTTAGCAAGTAATTCTTTAGCTTGTCTGGCTGCTTCTGCGGGTAAAACTTCATCAGCTTCGAGGCGTAATCTTTCCAATTCGGCGCGAACTGTTTGGAGTTTTTGTTCGGCTTTGGCTCTAGCTTCTTTGGCGGCTGCTGTGGTACGTTCTTCTTCAGAACGGGCTAATTGTTCGAGTTCTGCCTTGATTTTGCGTAATTCGTTTTCTTTTTCCTGAATAAAAGTTTTGGCTTGAGTTTGGGCGACTTCTGCTTGGCGATCGCAGTCGGCTTCGATTTGTTCGGCTTCGGCGATCGCATTTGATTCGGCGATTTCTGCGTCGCGCTGAATTAAGGCAATTTGACGGCGACCGATGGAACTGAGATAATCAACATCGTCGGAAACGCTTTGAATTTTCAGCGTATCTAGATGTAAGCCGAGTTTCGAGAGATCGCGAGAAACATCATTAGCAATACGTTCGGCGAAACGCAAGCGATCTTCGTTGAGTTGTTCGGGAGTCAAAGTAGCGACAACACCGCGCAAATTACCTTCAAGAGTTTCTCTCGCGACACGGGCAATTTCTTTGCGATCGTGATCAAGAAAACGTTCGATCGCGTTACCAACTATTTTCGGGTTACTGGAAATTTTGACATTGGCGATCGCTTGAATATTTAGTGGCGTTCCTCCTTTAGAATAAGCATTGCGTACCTCTACTGGTACTGGCATGGTAGTTAAATCCATGTTTTTCACTTGTTCGAGGATGGGAATGCAAATTGTTCTCCCGCCAAAAATTACCCGATAACCAATTTCTTGTCCTTCTTTCGTGCGTCGCTTGCGACCTGCTAAGACTAAAATTTCATTAGGTTTACAGATTCGCATAAACGTATTGAGAAACCAGATAATCAGGATGACACCAAACAAAGATAACGCGATCGGCAAAGCGGATATAACTTGACTGCCTAAAGTGTCAGTTTGCGCTATAACTGGTTGCAATTGCGCCACTTCAGTTGTCGTAATTTCCTCTGCTGGTTTAGTAGTAGCAAGATATTCTACTGATGCAAATTGATTTTCCATCGTTTTATCCTCAAGATGCCATTAGTCATTGAAAATGAACTAATAACTAATAACTAATCACCAAAAACTAACAACCAACTAATCCTTAATAAAATTTTCTTCCGACACTACCCAGACGCGATTTTCTTCCATTCCCACGACATAAACCGTTTCTCCCACAGCAAAATCACGATCCTCTTCGGTGTAAGCGAGTAAAGCTACCGTCGAACCCTTGACACTAACGCTAACTTTTCCCCGACTATCAGCAGCGAAAGGTATTTCTACCCTAGCTTCCAAACCGATCAAATCGTGGGAACGCACCAGACTATCTACCTTGCGTCGTCGTAAACCGCGTAACACCCACGCGATCGCTGTACCGCAGAAAATACCAATTGCTAAGGAAATATAAGCAACTTGTTCTGGACTCAGTTCTAACCTTGACAACAAAATACCTGTCAGTCCAAAAAAACAAGTCCCAAATGTCCAAAATCTTAAGCTAAATATCGGTAGCCAAACACGTCGATACTTGAGTTGGGTTCTTCTTCCTGACTCTTCTTCTTCATCTGGTGTGTCAGTAATTTCTAAATCAGTATCAAAATCGTTATCAAATTCAACACCATCAAACCCTGCTACTACTGAGAGAGCAACAAAAATGCCACCAATTAGGAAACAAAAAAAGTAGACTGAAAGCATCTCTTCAGGGCTAACTAATGCCTTATGTTCCAATATGCGCCCGACTCTAAGCTAACTCACACTTTTCGGAACGGCAAGATCGGTTATCAGTGACCAGTGACCAGTTATCAGGGAACAGTTAACAGTAAACAGTTAGCAGTTAACAGTGACCAGTGACCAGTTATCAGGGAACAGTTAACAGTAAACAGTTAGCAGTTAACAGTGACCAGTGACCAATGGCTAGTTTAATATAATTGTCATCCTTCGCGAAGCGAAGGATGACACTACGAAACAACTAACTTTATGCACTCATTTCTAACATTCGCTGCATTGGCTTGAGGGCAGCTTTACGAGTTTCTTCGGGTAAAATAATCTCCGGGGTGCGATTTTTCATCGCTAAATAAATCTTCTCCAATGTGTTCAAACGCATATGAGGACACTCATTGCAAGCACAACTTTTCATCGGTGGGGCTGGGATAAACTTTTTGTGGGGTGTTTGCTTTTGCATTTGGTGAATGATCCCAGGTTCCGTAGCGACGATGAAAGCTTTGGTATCGCTTTCGTGGACATATTTCAGCAAAGCTGATGTGGAACCGATGTAGCTAGCATGACGCAAAACTTGGGGTTCGCATTCGGGATGGGCTATTACTTCGGCTTCTGGATGTTCAACTTGTAACTGCACGATTTTCTTTTCGGAAAATAGTTCGTGTACCATGCAGCTACCTTGCCATAGAACCATTTCGCGATTAGTTTGCGCCATTACATAACGACCGAGATTTTGGTCTGGTGCAAAAATAATTGGTTGGTCTTTGGGTATTTGGTTAACTATGCGAACTGCATTGGAGCTAGTACAGATAATATCGCTCATCGCCTTAATTTCGGCGGTGCAGTTGACGTAAGAAATAACTAAATGATCCCGATGTTGGGCTTTGAATTTGGCGAAAGCATCGGGCGGACAGCTATCTGCAAGAGAACAGCCTGCGTTTAAGTCTGGTAAGAGAACCAGTTTATCAGGATTGAGGATTTTTGCTGTCTCTGCCATGAAATGTACTCCAGCAAAGACAATGACATCAGCGTTGGTGGTGGCTGCTTGTCGCGAAAGCCCCAGTGAGTCGCCGATATAGTCGGCGATGTCTTGAATATCTGGATCTTGATAGTAGTGGGCTAAGATAACCGCGTTTAACTCTTGTTTGAGATCGGCGATCGCTCTAAACAAGTCGCTGGGAATCGCGGTTACTTGGTTTGGTGCTGGTTTAGGAAGTACAGTGGTAAACAATTTGCTTGATCGGGATCGGCAATGTAAATTTTTCTATCTTAATTATAGTTATTTTTACCAAAAATTGCACCTGTTTCGGAATAGAGGGGAAAAGATTGGGCTAGATCCCAGCGCTGTAAACGGTTCTAGCGGGCTAATCGAGAAAACCGAGATTCGTTAAAATCCTGGTAAGTTCCAAAACTCAGGGTTAAATTCGCTTAAGGAGTTGAGAACTAGATCGGCATTTTGGTATAAACTGCGATCTATGTCAGGATCGGGAACTGCAACCACCGACATTCCGGCGGCAAAAGCGGCTTGTACGCCAGAGAGAGAATCTTCAAAAACTAAACATTCTTCTGGAGAAGCACCTAAACGTTGGGCTGCGAGGAGAAAAATATCTGGTGCGGGTTTACCTTGTTTTAAATCGGGGTCATCTCCGGTTACGATACAGTTAAACAAACTAAACCATTGTTGATGACGGCTGGTTTTTAAGGCAAAGGTATGTTTGGCGGTGCTGGTAGCAACGGCTTGGGGTAAGCGATGCTGATGAAAGTGTTTGGTGAGATTTACTGCTCCTGGAAGAGGTTGAGCTTGGGAGTATAATTTCTGAATAATCTTTTCTCGCTCTTGGAGATATTTCTTTGGAGAAAGGGGTATTTTGAGGATTTCGACGATAATGGTGGCTGAATCGAGGGCATTTCTTCCGGCAATTTTCGCTTTTACCGATTTATCGAAAATTTTACCGTAACGAGCAGCGATCGCCTGGTTAACTTTAGCGTTAATTGATTCGGTGTTTAAAAGTAAACCGTCTAAGTCGTAGATAAGATAAGCTATTGTAGGCACATTTATTTCCTCTAAACCTTTCTCTATGGACTCTTCAGTCTATAACCCTGCGGAAGAAAATCTTTTTTCTCATCCGTTACTCAACCAATCTAATTGAAATACATCTGTAACCCACCATGTTGCCGAGAACCTCGATACCCACTATTACTCATCTTATAATCCGCACCCCCTACCTTAGGGAAATTAGCTTAGCTTGATTGTGCGAGAAGCCCTACGTCCATGGGTAGGAAGTTCAGCGTTGCGGAATAATGAAGCTGATTCAGCAACACCTTTTGGCTTAAACTGAAGATCGCACAATTCCCTTTTTGCTGTGTAAGTCCTAAACTGAATTTGTTACTTAAAATTTGCAGACAGAGGGGCAGATGGCAAACTACTCTTGCATCGCAATTGGCATCAACCGCTATTTATATCTTCAACCTCTCAATTATGCTCAAGCAGACGCACAGGCGATCGCCGAAATTTTGGCGAATGTTGCCGAATTGCCACCAGAGCAATGTTTGCTGTTGACTGATGCTTCTAATTGGGTGGAAGAACAACCTACTTATCCGACGCGAGAAAATATCCTCTCCTGGCTCGATAATATCCAGAATAATTTAGCAATTCAATGGTTCTTTTTCAGTGGCTATGGGGTTAACTGGGAAGGCGTAGATTATTTAATGCCTGTAGATGGTAATCCGGCAGATATTCCGGGGAGTGCGATCGCTATGCGAGAGTTGTTTGAGTCACTACGGGATAATGGGTCCGATCGCCTTTTAGTCTTGCTGGATATCAACCGTTCGCCAGGATTATTTGCTGGCAGTTCGGTGGGTGTGGAAACAAAAGAATTAGCTGAAGAGATGGGGATCTCGCTGGTACTTTCTACCGAACCAGGGGAATTTTCCCATGAATCAGCCGATCTCGCTCGTGGTATTTTTACTGCTGGCTTATTAGAAGCACTAAATTACTTTCAAAAAGATATTAATTTAGAAAATCTCGACCGATATCTGCGCGATCGCTTGCCGGAATTGAGCGAACATCACTGGCGACCCGTGCAAACTCCTGTAACAATTATTCCTTCACCTCAAGCTGCACTCCAACCACTTCTTCCTCAGCCAGAAAGAGAAAACGATCTTTGGCAGCTTGATGGTAATGTTCCAGATACAGTAGAGGCTCTGGCTGTTAATTCTCAAGCAGAAAGTAATGGTACTGGTACGATCGCTCCAACCGCAGTTTCGACGTTAGAAAGACCAACGGCTTCAATTGTTTCACCAACAAAAGTACCTGCGGTCAATAATAATGCTTTGACTGCCTATGATTCACCAGATTCGCCCCCAGGGAAAAAACCAACCTGGCAAGTTTTGCTTCTAATCGCGGGTAGTTTAGCTATTTTTGCTGCCGCAGTTTTTGCCGCAGTCTTACTTGGCGATCGCGATCGGCTTCCGGAGGAAACTTCTGCCGATCCTGCTCGAACTACAGTTTCTCCGATTACTGAACCACCACTGGATTCAGATGTAACTGAGGTCCCAGCCAACAGCAATCAAACTATACCTGCTCCAGAAGCTACTGAAGTACCACCTACGGTTAGTGAAATTGCACCTTCTCGGGGAGCTACAGACAATGCTACAGTTGCTCCTTCTCCTCCCCCAAACCCGACTGCATCGCCAGCGTCAACAGCAACCTTAGAAGCAAATCGAGAGTTATTAAATCGAGCCACCACTTATATTCAATCCAATCAAGCATCTGGCTTTAGTCGAGCAATTAACGAAGTCCGTCAAATTGAACCAGGTGCGCCTCTTTACAACGAAGCCCAAGCGGCGATCGCTCGTTGGAGTCAAGTAATTTTAGATATTGCCCAAGGACGAGCCGAAGAAGATAATTATGCTGGCGCGATCGCGGCTGCTAAATTAGTTCCCAATGATGTACCACAAATCAAAAATGCTGCGAATCAGGCGATCGTTAAATGGTCGGAACTTGCTGAGCTAAAATGGACAAACCAAAATACTATCGCCGCCGCTCAGGAACAGATTAATCCTGCTCAAGCTTCTTCTTATAGTTTTGGGATTAGCCTGCTGCGGAAAATCAACTCAGGCGAACCAGAATATCGCCAAGCACAGCAATTAATTGAAGAGTGGAGCCGACAAATTTATCTGATGGCTAATTCTCGCGCTGCCGGAGGCAATTTGAATCAAGCAATTGAGACAGCTAAGTTAGTCCCCCGTAATACTCCATCCTACGACCAAGCACAAAACGCGATCGCTCGCTGGCAACAAGGACAAAGGTAATTCAAGCGAACAGTTATCACGTAGCCGCAGTTATCAGTTAGTAATTGGTAGTGGGTAGTTTGTGTTACCCAATCACCAATCCCCTTTAACTATTTAATCGGAATAAAAATTTCAAACTTAGTTCCTTTTCCTACTTCCGAATGACATAAAAGATTACCACCGTGTTTTTCAACCACAATTTGATAGCTAATTGCTAGTCCTAATCCGGTTCCCTTACCAATTGGTTTCGTTGTAAAAAAGGGATCGAAAATTTGCTTGCAAACTCCTTCTGGCATTCCCTTGCCATTATCACTAATTTCAATTTTCACCTGTTCGCCAACCACTTGAGTACGAATAGTAATTTTACTAGGTGATGCTTGAATTTCTGCTAGCGTTCGGCACTCATCTTGTTCTTCAAGAGTATCAATAGAGTTACTGATAATGTTCATAAATACCTGATTAATTTGACTAGCATAACATTCAATCAGGGGTAAATCGTCATAATTTTTCTCAACTTCAATCGTTGGATGGTTGTTTTTTGCCTTCAAACGATGTTGTAAAATCAAGAGGGTACTGTCTATTCCCTCATGAAGATTTACAGCTTTTCTTTCCGCTTGATCGTGGCGGGAGAAATTGCGTAAAGATAAAACTAACTGACGAATACGTTCTGCTCCTACTTTCAGTGAAACTAAAACTTTTGGTAAATCTTCTTGCAAAAATTCTAAATCAATTTCTTCGCAAAAATCGACAATTTTTGACTTGGGATTTGGGTAATCTAGGCGGTATAAGTTCAATAAATCGAGTAGATCTTGAGTATACTGACTAACATGATTAAGATTACCGTAAATAAAATTTACTGGGTTATTGATTTCATGGGCAACACCAGCTACTAATTGTCCCAAGCTAGACATTTTTTCAGTTTGAATAAGCTGGGTTTGAGTTTGCTGTAATTCTTCTAATGCTTTAGCAAGTTCTTCGGCTTGTTGTTGAGTTTGAGTTAGCAGAGAACTTTGTTTGAGCGCTACTCCTAAATGTGTAGCAATTTGCCTAACAAAGTCAATTTCTGAATCTTGCCACTGGCGAGGTCGATCGCATTGATGAAGGCAAAGCAATCCCCACAAATAATCTTCTTTCATTAGTGGCACGATTAAATTAGCTCTAACTTGAAATTGGCTGAGAATGTTTTGGTGACAGTCGCTTAATCCTGCGGTATAAATATCGGCAACTGCCTGAATTTTACCTTGAGCATAGTCTTGAGCATACTTTTCGCCAAAACAGCGATCGCGGACTTGAGCGGTAATGGCTGAGTCAAAACCTGGTTTGACATCTTCGGAAACAAATTTACCATAACCCCAAACGGAAGTTGAATCAAAGGAAAACACTGCCACGCGATCGCATTTAAGTAATTGTCGTACTTCTGTCACGGTTGTTTGAAAAATCTTATCTAGTTCTAAAGATGCTCGGATTTTCCCCACTACCCGAAACAAAGTTTTTTGTTGTTCGATTGATTTTTCTAACTCCCAGGTACGCTCTTCTACTTGACGCTCTAAATTACTATTCAAGTTTTTGACTTGGGCGTAAAGCAGATATTGCTCGATTGCGGTAGCAAAATTGTTAGCTAAAGCTTTTACTAAGGAGATTTCTTCAGAAGACCAAGGTAATGTTTGACCTCTTTTTAATTCTCGCCAAGCTTCAAAAGATTGTCTGGGTAGTTCTTGTTTGCGATCGGGATTAAAACGACCTGCCCAAATGGTTTCAGTATCGATCGGATCGCGGAAAATACTCAGATAGCCTAAAAAAGAAGACCGACTATACAAAGGAACAACCAGGATGCCACGAATTTTTGTAGACTGGAAAGCTGGGGTAAGAACGCGAAATTCCGGAACTTTGTAAAGATCGACAATTACTTTTGGACTAATTTTGTTCTGGCTTAATTGCTTGTTAGTTTTTTCCGGATGAAATAGTAATTGCCAAAGAGAATGTTCTTCGATCGGTTTTTTTTGTTGCTCTTTGCTAAAAGAACGTAACAGACTACCACAAGTATAAATTTCTGCTGACTTTTCTTGCTGATAAGGAGCAATATAAATTCTTCCAGCAGAACCTTTGAGCGCAGCAACTGTTTTTTCTAAAGCTGCTTGTAGTTCAATTTGTGGGAAAGAATGAAGTAAATTAGATACTCGATTAATTGTTGCTTCTCGCTGGGCTTGTTCTCTAGCGGCGGAGAGTAATTTAGACTGAGCGATCGCGATCGATACTTGATCGGCTACCAACTGCAAGTTTTTCAATTCGGTATTGGAAATATTTCGCGCTTCACTATGGTGAGAAATCAGTAAACCCCACAGTTGATTAGTAGTTTTCTTTTTTCTTAAATTATGATGTACAATTGGTACGACAACCGAAGACTGAACTCCCATTGCTCTGAGATATTCTGAGTGGCATTCGTCAAGATTGCGGTAGGTGATTTCCCAGCTTTCCCCCGCTATACTTCCCCCTTCATTTTCTATAGCACTTAGCCCAATTTTCTTTTGCTCGACGTTGACAATAGAGCGTAAACCAACCTTAAGAAACATTTCCCGCAAATCTACAGGAATGTCGTCCGCCGGAAAACGAAGTCCAATTAATGAAGGAAGACGTCGCTCGTCTACCGATTCGGCAATTACTTCTCCACTGCCATCCTCATGAAATTTGTAAATTTTTACTCTGTCAGTAGCAAGGGCATCCCGAACTTCTACAACGGCAGCAGCTAAAATTTCTGGTAGTTCTAGAGATTGACGAATGCTTTTAACGATCCGTTCTAACCAAACGGCTTGATTGATTGCGACCGAACTGACTTGAGTTTGATTATCTTTTATTTTATTCATTATTTGATTACCAACCGCAAGAAGTGTATTAATATATACTCTACCTAGATAAATATTCTGTTACTGAAGAAATCTTCACCGATATCCGAGAAAACCATACCTCGTCCGGCGATACTCGCTCTACCGCTAACGCTATATCCGCTACGCGATCGGATTCTGGTTTCTCGATTGCTTCAATTTCCCTGTTTTAATCTTTGGTAGAGGCAGTGGAGATACACCTGCTTGCACTAAAGTTAAATTTTATTTTGATTCTTTGAGAAAGTTTGCGCGAATTTCTGCTCTTACTGCCATTAATATTTTACCTAATTCATTCATTCCGGTTCGATTTTGACCGCAACCCCAGTAATAATCTTTGGGGGAGTCTTCGACAATGATCTCGTCACCCGTAGATAGCAAAATTTTTTGAATGTCACGATGGGTTAGAAATTTGGTTAGCACTCCTTTCCACATTACTTGTTTTTTCACTTGTTCCCAATCGTCGCGTAAGCTAAGTTCCGGATTTCTACCTAAAGCTGCTGCTTCTTCTGGCGTTGCTGCTTGGCGAATTTCTGAGATTATTGCTTCATTTTTGCTCCCCAGGTATTTATGCGCTTGATAGTAATGTTCGACAGTTTTCCAATCAAGATTTTCTAAATAAATTGGATGAGGAGAGAAGTTAGAAAAGCAGCCATAAGGAGCATTAACTTTATAGAAATAAATGGTCATTTTTTTGCTTTGCTGTGGAACTTGCCACGTTCAAGAGTAAATGGGCAAGAAAAATTAACTTAAAAAGGCTATTGTTAAGGGAAAATGTGACTTTCTTTCAACTAAATAAGCATTATTTAATCGATTTCTTCTACCTCTGTTTGAGCTTTGCGACGTTCGCGCTCAATCTGCTTGACAAGCGAACTGGGTAGTTGTTCTGCTTTTGCCAAAGAGCGATCGAAATAGGCTACTGCTTGTTGGAGAAATGAGAGATTATTTTCATCCTGACCTTTTTCTAACAAGATTTGTGCTTTTAAATAAAATAATTCTGGATTATCTGGTGTGGCTGTTAAAGCGCGATTAACAAAATCTAGTGCTTTGTCATGTTGGTTTAAATCGCGATAAGCAACAGCAATCCCGCGATTAACTAGATACTCCGGAGCGGCATTTCGTTGAAATTTCTCAATAGCTTGCTCTGGAGCGGAAAAAGGCAAATTAACTGCTAAAAGTAACTCCATATAACCTTTGAGTAAATTGAGTTCTGGGTCTTCAGGGGCATTTTTTTCAGCTTCATCAAGAAAGGCGAAAACTTTTTGTAATTGGTTGAGGGCAGCTAGAGGCTGTTCGTCTATTTTATACTTATATGCTCCTTCTAAAAAATAGCCAACAGCGAGATAAAGATTACCTCGTAAACTATCTTGGGATTGTAAACTTTCTGCGACTTGCTGAGTTTTCAGAGCGTAGTCTTTGAGCGTTTCCCAATCTTGGTCGGTGTAAGCCAAAGATGCTCGCATTGCATAAGCAAGGGGTTCGGAACTTTCGCTTTTTTCTGCGATCGCCAAATATTCTAGCGCGCGATCGTAATCTCCCTGTTTGAAAATTGCCTCAAAAGCTGCTTCGGTATTTTCTGGAATATCACGAACATCGTTAGTGCGAAAAGGATCTCCAGCCCATACGGGGCTACTCCCCAGACTCACAGCGAGAGTACAAGCGCTAATCAAGGTAACACAGATAAGTTTAGGTGCAGTTAGCCAAGTATTCATAGTTAAGTACCTGAAGATTAAGTTTGACATAAGCCGCTTCTAGCTAGTTCGCGGTTTGATGGTAATAACAATGTTAAGTTGTTAATGGAGCGATCGCTTAATTTCGATAAGCTACAAGCAGATTTTCCCCTCGTATTAGCAAGTTATTATTGTACGGTTCTTAATGCTGTATCTCAAAAACCTGGTTTACCATCCTCCTGCTACTCCTACACCAATCTTGAAAAAAATTAATCTCGAACTGATCCCCCAGCAGTTAGGATTAGTCATTGGTCGCAGTGGTTCTGGAAAAACAACTTTACTGGAAATTTTGGCAGGATTAGCTGAAAAAACTGATGGTGGTGTTTTCTGGCGCGACCAAGAACTTCTACCTCTAGATTTACAATATTTGGCAGGTCTGGTTTTTCAGTTCCCAGAACGACATTTTTGTGGTGGGACGATTTTGGAAGAGTTACGTTTGGGTCATCCGGAACTGGGTTCTCAGCAAATTAGGGATACTCTCCAGGAGGTTGGACTAGACCATCTTTCTCTGAGTATCTCACCCAATAATCTTAGCGGCGGTCAACAGCGACGACTCGCTTTGGCTGTACAACTCGTCCGTCAGCCTAATTTACTCTTACTCGACGAACCTACTGCTGGACTTGATTGGTCGATGCGTCGTCAGCTGGCGAAGTTATTAGCCAAACTTAAGGAACATTGGACGCTTTTAGTTGTGACTCACGATGCAGGTGAATTATTGCAAATTGCTGACCGTTGTTGGTTACTCGAAGAAGGTTATCTTAGTTCTATTGACCAGGAAAAGCTGCTCGCTAAAAATAATACAGCATCCTCGGTTATCAGTTATCAGTGAACAGTGAACAGTTATCAGTGAACCTAGTCCCCAATCCCCAATCCCCAATGAATAAAGAACAACTAAGCAATTTATCTAGGCTACCAGAAATGGAGAAAATTTGGCAAAAAACTCTTCAATGGCAGCCAGAACCACAACAAAATCATTTATTTCAACAGCTTTATGAAGAGATTTTATCGGGTAATAGCCAACTAAATCTTACCCGTATTACTGAAGCAAAAGAGTTTTGGGAAAAACATCTTTGGGATTCTTTACAAGGGATTGCGCCTTTAGCTTTTGCCGATAAGTTACACTCAAATGTGTCTTTAGAGAAAGCAAATCTGATCGATATTGGGACAGGTGGAGGTTTTCCTGGCATTCCTGTAGCGATCGCTGTTCCTCATTGTCATGTTACTCTACTTGATTCGACTGCGAAAAAAATCACCTTTCTCAACAGTTTGCTTGTCAAGTTAAATCTTCCTAATGTTAAAACTTTAACTGCTAGGGCGGAAGCGATCGGACAACAACCCCAGCATCGAGAAGTTTATGATTTCGCTTTAATTCGGGCTGTAGGTTCAGTTTCTGTATGTGCTGAATATGCGCTACCTTTACTGAAAATCGGCGGTATAGCGATACTTTATCGCGGTAACTGGACAGATGAAGAACAGAAAAGTTTATCTGAGGCAGTTAAGCAACTAGGAGGGACAATCGAATCAATTGAAGGTTTTCAAACTCCCCTCAGTAAAAGTATCCGTCACTGCATCTATCTGGGCAAGCGAAAGCCCAGTCCTCAAAAATTTCCTCGCGCGATCGGTATTCCCACCCAACAACCTTTATAACAGTTAGAGTTAAGAATTATCAGCGATCGCCGATCGGTTTATCTTCCTTGTTTCCCAATTCCCACTACCGAATTACCCGTGTTTGCTTGTCAGAGTTTCAGTTGAGAAGGATTCCGTTAATTTTGCTGAAGAATTGGCTCGAACTGCACGAAACATCCCAAATCGACAAAGACCTGTACCAAAAGCAATGCGCATTAAGAGAATCGTTGGGACTTCTCGCAAAGATTTAATCAAACCTGAAAGTCCAAAGCGCACTAATCCCTCTGGTCGAGCTACGCCTTGCCAGATAGAATCGAACCAAGAAGGAAGAGTTTGCTCAGTCCAATCGGCGGTGACGACTTCACCTTCGGTTAATCCGGTTGCTTCTAGAAGTTCAGAAAAGCTTTCAATACTGGCGAAGGCTGGATGGGACCACTGGTCAAGGAGTTGGCGCATTACGGGGCGTTCCCAAAGGTTGAGCGGTTGGGAGCGATCGTCGCGTTGATTCCAATCCGCTACTACGAGTATACCTCCGGGCTTCAAAACGCGCAGTAATTCTCGAGCAAAAATTGCTTTATCCGGCATATGGGGACCGGCTTCAATTGACCAAACCACATCAAAACTAGCATCAGGAAACGAAACAGACATGGCATCATCGACAGCAAATTTAACATCCAAGTCGTTCGGAGTTAATTCAGTGGCACGTTTAACTTGTTGAGGACTGATGGTAATACCAGTTACGGAAAATCCGTAATCTCGTGCCAAAATGCGACTACTGCCGCCAATTCCACAACCTACATCTAAAACAGTGGTACCTGGAGGCAATTTGTCTAATCCTCCCCAACGCACCATTTCACGAACAAAATCAGCTTTTGCTGCTAAAAAATCTTTGCGCTGCGGTGGCGAATCATAATAACCGAGGTGAATATGTTCCCCCCAGTAGAATTCTAAAATACCGTCTTCTGTCCATCGGTCGTAAGAATTGGCAACTGATTCAGCCGATTGATAGCGGCGAGAGGTAACTAGATAAAGTGCGATCGCGATCGCTAAAAGTCCTAGCAGTAGTCCGAAAACAAAAAATACGAAATTCATTTGAAGTTAAGCCGTTAGATAAGACTTACCCAAGTTTACCTACAACTAGACTTTCCTCTCCAGCGATCGCTCGATCGTATAGTTTGAGGTAATCTTAACACTATCGCGAGCAGACCGGACAAAAGCTTATTTTTTATTAGTTTACTTTAATAATTGCTAATTTATCCCCTTGGACTCTTTACTTATAACCCAACTTGTGTTAGAGAAAAATAATAGCTAAATTTTCGCCACAAATGACAAACTCTTAGCGACAAATGGAGAAGAACTGAGAAAATTTCATTGAAGCGATCGCGTAGCTGGCGAGATCCGTCAAAATCTCTTCTAATAGAGAAATAACATCAGGGTGCAGCATCAAATCATCGTAGCTGCTTCTAGCTACTGTGCAAAAATTGGAACTTGCTGGCGATTTCAAGCCAAGTGGAGCAAAAACAAATGAAATTTAGATTTCAAATCACCCCCATCTGGATTGGGTTGTGTGTAATTGCTTTCCTATGTACATTATTATTTAACTTTCAGTCTCCAACAGCACCCACCACAGCTTTAGCCAAAATTGGTGATAACCCACCAATAGAAATTACCACAGGTTGGCAATATCGGTGGGGCGATTCGCCAGTCAATGAAAACGGAATTCCCCTTTGGATTGAAGAAGAAAATGAGACTGAAGAATGGACTCCACTGTCTTTTCCCAAAAAATTGAGAATCCCTCTCGAACAAAAATTTATCTGGTTACAAGTTCCTTTTCCCGATCGAATTTGGCCCTTTCCAAGCATTTCTTTTCAAGGTATACCTTATCTATTAGAAGCATACCTTGACGAGCGACTGCTTTATATTTATCACGAACTAAACTCTCAAGGTGAACTAATAATTAAAGGTGATAAATGGCCGATTATTCCTCTCGAAGGTGACTATCGCGACTCTACTATCTTTCTCAGAGTTTACGCTGGCGAAGCTCCTTTACTACCCTTTGGTTTCTCTGGTAGTCCAACCGTAGGCTCTCAATCAGATTTAATTAAAAAATTAATTATTAAAGATATCGATCGCCTAATTTTAGGTTGGTTATTTATCTTTTGTGGTTTGTTTCCTTTATTGATTACAATATTTAAGCAAGTAGACAAAATTTATATTTCTTTTGGCTTATTAGCTATAACTATTGGCATTTATACTGTCACCGATACCGAATTTTTGCTGCTAGTTTTTGATTATCCTGGTTTTTGGAAATTTTTGCACTATGCTTCATTTCACTTAGCACCAGCCGAGGTTTGTATCTTCTTTGAAAACATTTTTGGTAAGGGCTACAAATCCATTATTCGTCGCTTGTGGCAAATTGATTTAGTTTATGCTACGATTGCGATTGTTTTAGTGGGAATTGGTTTATTTCCTTGGAGTTACTCGTTTTTTTTCACCCAGTTTTTTGCTGTCAGTGCTGCCATAATCATGATGATAATTGCAGCCAAAACTGATTTTCAAGATAACCAGGAAGCAAAATTATTTACCACAGGTTTTTCAGTTTTTTTGCTCTCAGTAATTCACGACATCCTGATTTACATCAATTTAGTATTTTTCTGGAATTTAACTTTATATTATTGGGGAATGCTCATTTTCATCCTCTTTTTAGCATTCATCCTCGAACGTCGCTTCACCAAAACGCGCCAGCATTTGCAAGCTAATGCAATTGAATTAAAAGCCAAAAACGAAGCTTTGCAAAAAATGGATAAATTAAAAGATGAATTTTTAGCTAACACTTCTCACGAATTGCGAACTCCTTTAAATGGTATTATTGGTATTGCTGAATCCTTATTAGATGGGGCAACGGGACAGTTATCTGAATCAACTAAATACAATCTTTCTTTAATTATTTCCAGTGGAAAAAGATTAACGCAACTAGTAAACGATTTGCTTGACTTTTCCCGCTTGCGCCATCAAAATATTATCTTGCAAATTAAACCAATTGGGATGTGCGAAATTGCTGATGTAGTTTTAACCGTTTCTCAACATTTAATTGCGGATAAAAAGATAGAATTGATTAACAGCATATCTCCAGAAGTGCCGCCAGTAGACGCAGATGAAAATCGAGTTCAACAAATACTTTATAACTTGGTTGGTAATGCTATTAAATTTACAGAAAGCGGTAAAATTGAAGTTTCTGCACGAGTCAATGAGCCATTTTTAATTATCAGTGTTAGCGATCCGGGAATTGGGATTCCAGCAAACAAATTAGAGCGGATTTTTACGGCTTTTGAACAAGGTGATGGTTCAATTTCTCGACAATACGGCGGTACGGGTTTGGGTTTGGCTGTAACTAAAAAATTAGTTGAATTACACGGAGGTGAAATTAAAGTAAAATCTACTCTCGGTAAAGGTTCAATATTTTCTTTTAGTTTACCTTTATCTGCTGACACAACCGCATTACAATTTTTCCAAGCAGCAGATTACCCACAAATAGCTAAATTACAAGCAATAGATTCACCGCAAGTTACCGAAGACACAAAAATAACTGTTTCTCTAAAATCTTCTCCAGAGGGAGAATTCAAAGTTTTAATTGTTGATGACGAACCAGTTAATCGTCAGGTACTTATCAACCATCTTTCTTTGCAAAATTACGCAGTAACTCAAACAGCTAGTGGTGTCGAAGCCCTAAATTTAATTAATAATGGCTATCAACCCGATCTGATTTTATTAGATGTGATGATGCCGAGAATGACGGGTTATGCTTTTTGTCAAGTAATTCGTCAAAGTTATACAGCCGCAGAATTGCCGATAGTTTTGTTAACAGCAAAAAATCAAGTTAGCGATTTGGTTGAGGGTTTTGATTCTGGTGCAAATGATTATTTAACTAAACCAATTGCTAAGCATGAATTGTTAGCGAGAATAAAAACTCATATTCAATTATCGAAGATTAATTTAGCTTATGGTCGCTTTGTGCCTCGCGAGTTCCTAAAATTTTTAGAGCGAGAAAGTATTATTGATGTACAATTGGGGGATCAAGTACAAAAAACAATGACAGTTCTCTTTTCTGATATTCGCTCGTTTACGACTATTTCCGAGAGTATGTCACCAAAGCAGAACTTTGACTTTCTCAATGCTTATCTCAGTAGGGTCTGTCCGGTAATTCGATCGCATCGCGGTTTTATCGATAAGTACATTGGCGATGCGGTGATGGCGCTTTTTCCCGATAGTCCCGACGATGCGCTGCAAGCGGCGATTGATATGCAAAGACAGGTAACGCTGTATAATTCTCAGAGTTATGCTCAAGGCTATCCCGCTATTTCGATCGGTATTGGCTTGCATACAGGTAATTTGATGCTCGGTACAATTGGGGAAAAAGAGCGCATGGAAAGTACGGTAATTTCCGATGCTGTCAATTTGGCTTCTCGCTTGGAGGGTTTGACCAAGACTTATGGTGCTAAGATAGTCGTCAGCGATCGCACTTTATTTACACTCCCAAATCTCCAAGAATATAGCTATCGCTTTTTAGGTAGAGTTAGAGTGAAAGGAAAAAGAGCGCCTGTAGCTGTGTTTGAGGTTTTTGATAGCGATCTTCCATCTCTCAAACAGTTAAAATTGCAAACTCGTCCGGATTTTGAACAAGCAGTAGTGCTTTTTCATCAAGAAAATTATCCTGAAGCTACAGAAAAGTTTCAGAAACTGTTAGCAGCAAATCCTCAAGATCGCGCAGTTGCTTTTTATCTGGAACGCTGCGAAAAGGTTTTCCGATCTAAAATGTCAGGGGGATGGGATAGTGCAGGTTAAAGTATGCTCTTGCTCTTTCTCTAGCTGAAAACTACAAAAATCTTGATTTGTTTTGCAGTCAGTGATTTTTTACCCCGTAATATTTATTAAAGTTCTTCTCTTGATGATGAAAACTGTTTTAGTGGTTGAAGATAGCTTAACCGATCGCCAATTTCTCAGTGGCTATTTACAAGATGCTGGTTTTGTTGTAGTTAATACTTCTAGTGTCGAAGAAGCTCAAGAAAAATTAGCCCAAAAAAAACCAGATCTAATTTTTCTCGACGTGATTCTTCCCGGTGCGAGTGGTTTTGAATTTTGTCGCGAATTAAAAACTAATCCGGATACTAGTAAAATTCCCGTAGTTATTTGCTCGACGAAAAATACTGATGTTGACAAAATGTGGGGCAATATGCTGGGAGCAAATGCTTATTTGACTAAACCGATCGATCCTGATGAAATTAAGCAAACTCTCAAGCAATTGATCGGGTCAGAAAACAAGTAGCTGTATCGAGCGAAGAACAGTTACCAGTTAGCAGCTCGCGTAGCCGCATTTACCAGTTTAGCCTCCCTTCTTGGCGATCTCCGTTGTCCTGAATCGCCAATACCTAGTTCATCTAAACTTTATCAAAGCTTGACGCAAAATTTATTTGTGAGATTTTCTGTCATTAATCTCCGTAAGTTCCGCAATTTTGCTTAGGCTTAAATCGGAAAATAACCGGAGTAACTAAAAAGACAAAAAAAATATTAAGAATAGTTAAAAATTGACAAGTAGTAACAAGAAAAAATATAATTAAGAATATAAAAATAAACTCAAAGCAAGCTATGTGCTTAATTCTTTTTTACAAAAGTTAAATAATCAAATCAATGCAAACAGTAATGACAGCAACATCTTCAGTTGCGCCTAATTGTCTCAGAGCGCATCTTACCCCTTACAGCGAAAATCAATTTACTGGCAGAGTAGATATTAACTCCTCAACGGGCAAAAAATGGAGCATCTATCTGCACTATGGTCGTGTGGTTTGGGCGGGTGGTGGAACTCATCCGACGAGACGGTGGCGCAGACAAGTAGCGCTACACTGTCCTCAAATTGCTGTTAATAGCATCGGTTTGCGACAAACAGATAAGTATGAATGCTGCTATTATCATGTACTGACGTTGTTAGCTTTGCGGCAAAAACTATCAGTGGAGCAAATCGTTGCGATTATTGAAGGTACGGCAACGGAAATTTTGTTTGATATTCTCCAAAGTATCGAATTAGCTGGTAGGAAATCAGCAGAGGATGAATTTAGGCAAAACCCACCAAACCAAGCAGCCATTAGGGTAGAAGTGGAAGCTCAATTGAGTAGGCGTCCCTCCAAGCATAGCATTTTACCTCCTAATTGCTTACTGGAAATGCCAAAATTATTGACTCAAGCCGAGGAACTTTGGGAAACTTGGCGGAGAGCAAATTTAACTAACTACTCGCCTAACCATGCTCCAAGTTTACAACAACCAGAGTTACTGGAAAAGCAAACCAGTAAAAGTGTTTACAAAAATCTTGTTGCCTTGGTCAATGGTAAACGTAGCCTGAGAGACTTAGCAGTGTTCCTCAAACAAGATTTAGTGGTAGTGACGAAGTCTCTTTATCCTTACCTAGAACAAAACGCGATCGCCTTGGTAGAAATACCAGATATGCCTGGTGAGTGCGTTGTGAAAAGTGAACCTCCGGCAACTACGAAATCAAAAGCCTCAACGCCAAAGCTTTTAATCGCTTGCATCGACGACAGTCCCCAAATTTGTCAAACTTTAGAAGAAATTGTCACAGCAGCAAACTATCGTTTTGTCGGTATTACTGAACCAGTTCAAGCTTTACCAATGTTGCTGAAACACAAGCCAGATTTCATCTTTTTAGATTTAGTGATGCCGATCGCTAACGGTTACGAAATCTGCGCTCAAATTCGTCGGGTTTCCGCTTTTCAAGAAGTTCCTGTCATTATCCTCACCAGTCATGATGGAGTAGTGGATCGCGTGCGAGCTAAAATGGTTGGTGCTTCTGATTTTCTGACCAAACCTATCGATCCTACCAAACTCCTAGCAACTATTCGCAAGCATCAACTTGCCTCAAGAAGTCATTCTAAAGCGGTTTGATCTCGAAGTTTTCTAAGGCAGTAAGTATCTTGTGAGGATCGATCGGCTTACTGATAAAACTGGAAGCTCCCACCAACTTCGAGCGAACGCGATCGATAATCCCATCCTGACCGGTGATAATAATTATTGGTACTTCTTGGAAACTTCCCACTCGACGAATCTGAGTGCAAATTTCATAGCCATTAGCCACGGGCATGACTAAATCTAAGAAAATAGCATCAGGTTTGTGTTTTAAGATATTTGGTAACGCTTGCACTGGATCGTTGAGGGCAAGAAAGCGATAACCAGCTTGACGAAGGATCTTTCCCATTATCCGGCAAACTGCGGGACTGTCGTCAACACAGGCAACTAATGGTGAATTTGAGGTAGACGATAGTATTTGTGGGGTTTCGGGAAGAATGAATTTGGGACGAGGTAAGTCAGGTATGGTTGCCAGTCCGATCGCGCCAGAGCGAAGATAAGGCAGTAGCGAGAGTGTTAAAGTGCGCAAATCTTGCTTCAGGATCGAAGCTAAATCCCGCAAAGTTCGCTTACCATCGATCGCCGTGGTTAAATTAGCGTAAACCTTATTACTTACTTGTTTTTGCAGTATTTCTGGTTTGTCGATCGTTGGTGCTAAATTGGGGTAACAATTGTTCAAACCCATCAGCGACCATTTTTCCCAAGCATTCTCTACCAGTGTTAAAGCAGATTCTACTTCTAACATCCATGAGGGCGGCAAAATCCCTGTATTTGAGGGACGTACTCCTGCTTGGATTTTAATCTGAAAAGTTGCTGCTGTTACTTCCCCAGGCAAAATGTTTGGTAGAGAATTGAAGTGGCGATCGCCACTCTCACTATCTCCATTTTCTGGGGACACTTCGATACTCTGGAAAATATCAAACAAAACTTCAGTGACAATACCACGGATAACTGCGATTAGGGATCTTTGGTCAATTTCTTCGCGCTTTACCCAAAGCATCATTAAGTGATAATCCCAGCATTCAAACTCGTCTGTGTGACGTAAGCTAATATTATTAACTTTTTTCTGAGGACAACAACGAGCCAACTGCCGCCGCCAACGTCTAACTGGATGGACTCCACCTGTTGCCCAAGCCAAGCGCCCGAAACTTAAGTATAAACTCCATTTCTGCTTTGTTTGGTTTTCAATGTCTAGCCTGCCTGTATACTGCTTATTGGCGCAGGCTGTTAGTTGGGAGCAGAATTTCTTGCAGGTAGGTGACTCAGCGATCGTCATCTTGACTTTTTAGCCCTAGTTTTGATCGAACTTTTGCTCTATTCAGTGCTAATAATAGCTAAATAACTAAATTTTACTCACCAAGCCTCTGAAAAGGCACTAGCTAGATAAAATTAGCTCTTTACATTAGTTTACATTAAAATCCTTTTTGCTTTAAAGTTTGTGAGCTTTTTTGTTGAAACCAGTTAAATAAATGTAATACCACCAATCCCCAAATTTGGCTTGTCCTGGCACAGGGATTTTGCTAGACTGGCTGCTCATAAGAGTTTACTGCTCTTGTCGGTGGAGCGATCGCTACGACAACAGTTCAAGTAGTTAGTTTCACGCGTGTCAATTGTTCGTCTAGTTTATGAAAATTTGTTGAAAAAATCTTGCCAAACACTAACCACTCGTTTGACTTTACCGAAACTTAACACAAAAACTGCTGCAAAAATAATAAAATTAAAATTAACACGCAAAAGCAACAATTGCCTAGTAAAACTTACCTAAATTACTGGCTGTTAACAGGGAAAAATGAAACAAGAACGAGCGCCAAACCTAGAAATCATCAACAGTTTTGAAGGACTGTTTGCCGAGGTGGCACCCCCAACTGTCAGAGAAAAGTTTTTAAGCTTTTACCTGACGAAAGAGGATACAGCCTTACTGCCTTTGAAAGAAATTGCTGGGGTGACAAAAATTTCAATGGGAGAAATCTTACCAGTACCGGATTTACCTAGTAGCATTCTCGGTATTTGTAACTGGCGTGGAGAAATGTTGCCATTATTAGATCTTGCAGCCGAGTTGGGGTTTAACTCGCCAATTAATCAAGGTAAAATTTGGGAAACGACACTCTTCATTGTGCTAGAGGTTGATAAGCGAATTTTGGGACTGGTAGTTGCAGATATTAACGATCTTGAATTACACGATATCTCAGCAATTCAGTCTCCACCTGCGGGTTTGTTTCCCGGACAAATATTACCATTACTCCAAGGATATTTACCAGAATCGCGAACGATGGTGTTAAAGGCAGCAAAGATAATTGAACGAGTAAGCAAGTAAAAATTAAAAAGTCTAGCTCGGTGAGATCGAGCAGTAAAATTGGGGAACACTAAGGAAAAGAACCTCAAAGGAAAAAATAACTTTCATTTCTTAACTAAAATCGGGACTAAAAAAGATGACGGCAATTTACCAACCTCGTGCAAATTCTGCTTCTCAAGCAAATCTTCAGTCAAAAAACGGTAACAATCGAGAAGCACAAACTAACTTAAATGGTAATAGTAATACAGGTGAAAGTGTTAATGTTTCTGGGGAGGGGGATAGCACTCAAGTTTTAGCAGCAGTTAGTCAGTTGAAAGCGCATTTGGAAAAAGTAGGCTGGTTGGGTAATCCCGCTTTGCAGGAGCAATTGCAAATTATTGAGCAATTTACGAACAGTAAAAATGGGAAAATTGAGGGAACTGCCGAAGATGGTTTTCTTCAGGTACGACAATTAGTTTGGTCAATCGGTAGTAAAATTTCCCAGTGCAAAAAGCTGGATCGATTGCTGAATACGACTGTTAATTTAGTCAGAGAGAATTTACAAGCAGAACGAGTTGTAGTATATCGCTTTCAGGGAAATAAAGCTGGGGTAGCGATCGCTGAATCGATGGTAGCAGGTTATCGCCCTTGTTTGGGACAGAAAATGCCCGGACAATGTTTTGGTATCCTCGATAAAAGCGAAGCAACCTCCGAAGCAGTAATAGCAGTAGGAGATATTTACCAAACAGGTTTGAATCCTTATCCTTTGCAAATTTTAGAACAATTTCAAGTTAAGTCTTTTCTGGTAGTTCCTATTTTACTCGAAGGACAAGCTTGGGGATTATTAGCCGTCCAAAGTTGCGCGGAAATTCGTTTTTGGCAAGAATGGGAAATTAATTTACTTGATGGTGTCGCTAAAGAGTTAAGTTTAAAATTACAGCCCGCCGAATTTCGTCGTCAACTGCAACAACAAGCAGAACAAGATGAACTTGTCAACAAATTAATTGAAAAAATTCAACTGCAACCGACCAGGGAGAACATATTTCGCACCACTTGTCAAGAAATTCGTGCGGGATTAAAAGCAGATCGAGCGGTAGTGTATCACTTTTTCCCAGATTGGCGAGGAGAAGTAGTCGCCGAATCAGTAGGTTCGGGTTGGGTTTCGTTGATTCAAGAACAAGACAAAGAAGAAATTTTGCGTGCTGACAGGACAGATAGCGATCGCTGCATCCTCAAAGACTTTTCAACTCCACCCACACCTAGCAGCGACACCTATTTAAAAGAAAGTAAAGGCGGTCGTTATCGCCAAGGTAAAAAATATACTCGCGTTGACGATATTTATGCCCAAGGATTTTCAGCTTGCTACATCGAATCCTTGGAAAAATATCAAGCAAAAGCTTATATAATCGTGCCAATTTTCCAAGGCGAAAAACTGTGGGGATTGTTAGGAGTTTATCAAAATTCCGGGGCGCGGAAATGGAAAAACTCCGAAGTAAACTTAATGGTGCGTTTATCAGCACCCTTGGGAGTAGCTTTGCAACAAGCAGAAGCCCTAGAAACAGTAGAATCCCAATCCGCCCAATTAGCAAGAGCCGCAGCCAAAGTCGGTCAAGTAGCCAAAATTACCGACAGACTGCGCCAATCCTATGACTTTGAAACAATTTTAGCGATCGCCACCGAAGAAAGTCGGCAAATGCTCAACTGCGATCGCGTCGGAGTCTATCGCTTCAATCCCGACTGGAGTGGAGAATTCATCGCCGAATCTTACGTCGGTAACTGGGTAAAATTAGTCGGTTTAAAACCAGCCGTCCCCGACTCTCACCTCCAAGACAACGAAGGAGGTCGCTATAAAAATATGTACGTGCGCGACACTTATTTACAAGAAACCGAAGGAGGTCGCTATCGTAACAACGAATACTTCGCCGTAGACGACATTTATAAATCCGGACACGCACCCTGTCACATTCAAATTCTCGAACAATTCCAAGCACGAGCTTATGTAATTGTCCCGATCTTCAAAGGAGTGCAACTGTGGGGCTTACTCGCAGCTTACCAAAATAGCGGACCGAGAAAATGGGAGCAAATTGACGCGCAATCCTTAGCCAGAGTCGGCGAACGTTTAGGAGTCGCCTTACAAGAAGCCGAATTTCTGGGAAGAACCCAACGACAAGCAGACTTAGATCGGGCGATCGTCAAACTTTTCGATCGCGTCCGCAAATCAGCCGATGTGAACACCATTTTCCGGACAACAACCCAAGAAGTCCGTCGCTTACTCAACTGCGATCGCGTCGGAGTCTATCGCTTTAACGACGACTGGAGTGGTAAATTTATCGCCGAATCAGTCTCCAGTGGTTGGGCATCCTTGATGGTAGAGGAAAGGCTCAATCCTAACTTAACTGAAGGCGCTCAAAAGTCTGACGAACTAGATACTTATTTACAACAAACCCAAGGAGGCGCTTTTAATAACGGCGTAGCTTATTTATCGGTTAACGATATTTACGAAGGGGGACTTTCTTCTTGCTACATCGAATTGTTGGAGAAATTTCAAGCTCGCGCTTACATCATTGTGCCGATTTTCCTTGGTGAAAAACTGTGGGGATTGTTAGGCGCTTATCAAAATTCCGGTGCGCGGGAATGGCAAGAAGTAGAAAATAACGTTTTGGTGCAAATTGGCTCTCAGTTAGGCGTAGCGCTACAACAAGCCGAATATTTGACTAAATTAGAACAGCAATCGGTGCAACTAGCAGAAGCCGCAGCCAAAGAAAAAGCCGCCAGAGAGCAACTGCAACAACGAGCCGTCCAAATGTTAATCGCCTTGAAACCTTCATTTGAAGGAGATTTAACCGTTCGCGCTCCGATTACCGAAGACGAAATCGGGACGATCGCCGATGCTTATAACAATACAATCCAAAGTTTGCGGAAACTGGTAACACAGGTGAAAACCGCCGCCGAAAAAGTTGGAGAAACAGCTCAAAATAACGCCGGAACCGTTTCCGAACTTTCTCAGCAAGCCGAATCAGAAGTACAGGCTTTAAACCAAGGAATTAGCGAACTGGAAAAACTCGGTAACACCATTCTCGCCGTTGCTGATAGCGCTCAAAAAGTTGAAGTCGCAGTCGAACAAGCAAACCAAACCGTTGCGACAGGCGATCGCGCAATGAACCGTACTGTAGACGGAATTCAAGAAATTCGGCGCACAGTTTCCGAAGCTAGTCAAAAAGTGAAGCGTTTGGGTGAATCTTCCCAAAAGATTACCAAAGTTGTGAACTTGATTAGTAACTTTGCGACGCAGACAAACTTGTTAGCTTTGAATGCAGCCATTGAAGCAACTCGCGCAGGAGAATACGGACGAGGATTTGGGGTTGTTGCTGATGAAGTGCGATCGCTAGCCCGTCAATCAGCAGAAGCTACCAGCGAAATTGAGAAACTGGTGCAAGACATTCAACGCGAAATCGGCGAAGTAGCTTTAGCAATGGATAGCGGAATCGAGCAAGTAGTAGCCGGAAGCGACTTAGTAACCGAAACCAGAGAAAATCTCAACGAAATCGTCCAAGCAACCGCTCAAATTAGCGGCTTAATGAAAGAGATTACCTCCGTCACCCAAGCACAAACCCAGCAATCAAAATCAGTAACGAAGACGATTGAAGAAGTAGCCGCGATCGCGCGATCGACCTCCACTAATTCTGTGGAAATGTCCGCTTCTTTCCAAGCTTTAGTCGCCACTGCTGAAGAATTACAAGCCAGTGTCGGCAAATTTAAGGTTAGTTAGCCTTTCTCTTTGTCTTCCTTGTCGCAACTTTCAGACAAGGGAGACAAGGAAGAGGGATTTTCACCTAACCAGTTATCAGTTATCAGTAGAGATTGAAGACAAGGAAGACAAGGAGGATAAACTGCTAACTGCTAACTGCTAACTGTTCACTGATAACTGTTCACTGATAACTGAACCCAATCCCCAATCATGTTTACCAAACACAGTATTGAAGAAAACTATAGCTATTTCATCAGCGAAGCCCAAGAATTGCTGCAAACAATCGAGCAAGATTTATTAACCTTAAGAGAAGAACGCAGTTCTGCCAAAGTACATAGTTTAATGCGTGCCGCTCACACTTTGAAAGGAGCAGCCGCCAGCGTAGAATTAGAAAATATTAGCGAAATAGCACATGGGTTAGAAGATATTTTTAAATCTCTTTATAACCCAGACGTAGAAATCGATTCCGAATTAGAAAAATTATTATTTCAAGCCTATGAATGTTTGCGTCTTGCCGTAATTGAAAAAATCGAACCAAGTCAAGAAAGCGATCCAGAAATTCTCAATCGCGCCGCTTCTATATTTGCAGATTTACAAACTTTATTAGGAGATTGCTTTAACCCGGAAGCGCCAATTCCCTCCTCAGAAGAATTGGGCTTTGACATGGTGCAATCTATTTTTGAAGTCGGGGTAAAACAACGCTTGGAAGAATTAGAAATGACTAAAAAAGAAGCTAACCCAAAACAAGTAGCAGAAACCCTGAGCGAAAGTGCAGAAATTTTTATCGGGTTAGCAGAATCGCTGAATTTACCTGGATTTGGAGCTATTGCTAAAGCTGTAATCGACGCACTGCAAGGAAATCCAGAAGAAGTGATGAAAATTGCCGAAGTTGCTTCCCAGGATTTATGGACAGCAATGGAGCAAGTGATGAGCGGCGATCGCCTTTCTGGAGGTCAACCTTCTGCTGAGTTGAAACAACTTGCTAGTAGACAAGAAGAGCGGGAAATTATTACGATTAATATTGAGGCTGACAAGGAAGAAAATAGAGAAAATGAGTTAGCTGAAAATGCCGATCGAGTAGATGTTTACCATACTGAAGATATCTTTAGCTTCCAAGAAATAGATATTGAAAACGAAGAAGATGAAGAAGAAGATGAAGAAGAAGAAACAGCAGATTTGATGGCTGACTCGGATACAAATGACTACTCAGCAGTCAGTTTTCAAGAAGTTGCTCTTGAAGAAAAAGAAGATGAAGAAACAGATTTTATTCCTCATCCTTCAGAGGTAAATTTGGAGAACAGTGAAGAGCTTATCGACCATAGTTTAGATGAAGATGTTCCGGAAACTGACAAGGAAGAAGCTAAATCAACTCCAGGATTAGAAGAGATTTTTGGCGGAGTTGTCGATATTTCTGACGATCGCAGTCTCACGATCGAGCGAGAAGATAAAGAAATTTTTCCAGAGGAAGAAGAGCAGAAAAATGGGAGAAAGTCAAGGGAGAATTTAGACTTAGATCGCGAGCGAAGAAAAGCAGAAGCAAATGTTGTCTTGGATAATTTAAATCCAGTAACAAAACCTCTGGGGAATAAGTCAAAAACTCACCTAGGAGTTTCCACTTCTGCAACCGTGCGTGTTGCCATCGAACAGTTAGAAAGACTGAACTTTCAAGCTGGGGAATTGCTGATTAATCAAAACAAACAGTTAGCCCAAAACGAACAAATCCAAGCAGCATTGCAAGAAGTGCGAGATCGGCTCAAACAACACCAAAACACCCTGAATAAACTTAATGTTTGGGGAGTGGGAAAAGAAGAGATTCAAACTCAGGTATTGTCAACAAGAGATTTGCGTCAGCCAAAGTTACAGCTTCCCTTAGATTCGTTGGAATTAGACGAATATGGAGAACTTCAAGTATTATTGCGCTACGCAAATGAAGATATGGTGCAACTCGAAGAAGCAACGGAAGCTTTAGAGTTATACTCAAGAGAATCGAATCAAACTATTGAAAAACAACAGCGATTGTTAACAGAAGTTCGTGATGAATTAAATCGCGCTCGATTGCAACCATTAGGCGAAGTTCTCAATCGATTGTCAAGGTTATTGCAACAATTAACTAATTTACATAATAAATCAGTAGAGTTGAAAATTACTGGTTCAGAAGTATTAGTTGATAAAGCGATCGCGCAAAAATTATACGACCCCCTGCTACATTTAGTCCGCAACGCTTTTGCTCATGGAATTGAGCCAGAAGCAGAAAGAGTGGCTCAAGGCAAGCCAGCAGTAGGAATTATTGAAATTCGCGCTTATAATCAAGGAAATCGCACAATTGTCGAAGTCAAAGATGACGGTCGCGGAATCGACTTTAATCGAGTACGCGAAAAAGCGATCGCCTTGGGTTTATTAACTTCCGAAGCAGCCGACAGTCAAAACAAAGCCGAATTACTAGATGTAATTTTTGCACCAGGACTTTCTACAGCCGAACGAGTTAACGATTTATCCGGTAGAGGAGTCGGCTTAGATGTAGTGCGATCGCAAATCCAAAGTGTAAAAGGTAGCATTAGTGTTAGTTCAGTCTCGGAACTCGGAACTACCTTTCGGATGCAGCTACCTTTACCCCTCAGCATCGCCAAATTGCTAGTAGTTGAAGCCAAACAAATTACCTACGCTTTTCCTTCCGAAAGTATCGAACAAATTATCCTTCCTAAAAGCGATCGATTAGAAGTTTTAGGAGAGCGACGAGTTTTACAATGGCAACAAAATGGCGAAAAAACTACTGTACCCTTGCGTCAGCTATCTGAATTAGTCAAATATAATTCTGTCGTCGCCAAGTGGGAAAATGGGAATCGAGAAAATGTCATAATTGGCGATCGCCAATTACCTCTCGTTAGTCAAAATTTGCCAAACCAAATGGTATTGTTGTTACATTCAGATAGCGGACTGGTAGGTTTAGAAGTAGATCGAGTCCTCGGCGAACAAGAATTAGTCATTCGCCAACTGGGTAACGCGATTATTCCTCCCAACTACGTTTATGGTTGCACAATTTTGAGCGATAGTAACTTAGCATTGGTAATTGATGTGGTTGCTGTAGTAAATCAGGAATTGAACGAAGATCCAACCACAACCAAATATTTTTCTGCCAAAGTTAAAAACACCACTTTTGAGAATTTTCCGAAAGCAAATTTACCTTTATTACCTCCCTCAGCCTCAAGACGCGATCGCGAAAAATGGGTGTTAGTAGTTGACGATTCAATTACTTTACGACAAACCCTAAGTAATAGTTTACGTCGAGCAGGTTATCAAACGATTCAAGCCAAAGATGGAGTCGAAGCAATTGAAAAATTACAGCAATTGCCAACAGTAGATTTAATCATTTGCGACCTAGAAATGCCCCGTTTAAACGGCTTTGAGTTTTTAAATTACAGCCGCGAGACACCCAGCATTAGTAAAATTCCCATTCTTGTCCTTACCTCTCGTCAAGGAGAAAAACATCGCCAAATCGCGCTAGGATTAGGAGCAGCAGGTTATCTGACCAAACCTTACTTAGAAAAAGAACTCTTAGACGCGATCGCCAAAGAACTTCAAACCACCCAACTTACCGCCTAAAACTAATTTATCTTTATCTCCCCTAACCCTCTTTTGTTGAGGGAAAGGGGGATTTCAACAGAAAATTTCCAGACATAGGTAAACAAAGTTTATGGTTAACCACAGCAAACAAACTCTTTCCGCAACTGAAAACTGTAAAGTAATCGTTTTTACCATCGATAGCTATTGGCTAGCATTACCAATTACTAACGTTTTGAAAATTATCAATACGCCCCCCCTCGTCAACGCTAAACAAAACCATTTGAGTTTAGTCCATATCGGCGATCGCGTTTTGACAATTCTCAACCTTCAGCAAATGCTTAACCTCAGCAACCCAGAAGCAGGAAAAATCGGCAAATTTTTACTAATTCTCCAACTTACCACCAGCGAAATTGCCGGAATTCCCCTCGATGAACCACCCAGTTTGTTAGAATTACCACTAGCAGAAATTCGTCCCATCCCCGAATCTTATCGTCAATCTACATCCCTCAAAATTGCCTCCCACGTTGCCTTAGTTTCCCAAGAAGAAACAACCCAAGAAGTCTTTCTCTTAGACTTAGAAAAACTCCAAATTCCCTCCTAATTTTTTTCGATTCAGTAATTAGTTCGTAGTCAGCGCTTTAGCGCTGCACCAAAAACAAGCTCAAAGAAGACTATATTCCTCTAAAAAAAATCACCCTAATTAGTTCGTAGTCAGCGCTTTAGCGCTGCACTAAAATCAAACTTCAAAGAGGACTATATTCCTCACGAAAAACTGCATTTTTATGATCTTACTCAACGACTTATCCCAAGTTTTGCAAGCTAACGATCCCGAAGAAAAGCGTATCATAACCGGAGTAAATTGGCATGAATACGAAACATTTATTAGCAATGTCGCAGATAACTCAAACTATCGCATAGCATACTTAGATAAAGTATTAGAAATTGTGTCTCCAAGTCGCCGTCATGAAAGTGAGAAAACTCGCATCGGAACCTTACTAGAAGCATATTTTCTCGAAACCGACATCGAATATTTTCCCACAGGTTCAACCACCTTCCGTAAAGAAATTCAACAAGCAGGAGCAGAACCCGACGAAAGCTACTGTCTAGAAACCGAAAAAGACTTCCCTGACTTAGTCATTGAAGTTATTATTACTAGCGGTGGAATTAATCGTTTACAACTCTATCAACGTCTTGGAATTCGAGAAGTTTGGTTTTGGCAAAATGACACTTTTTCTATTTATCATCTTCAGGAAGAAACCCCAGATATTCTTAGAGAAACATTTGGATACGAATTAATAAATAATAGCCAAGTTTTACCAGATTTAGATATTAATTTACTGAGTGAATGCGTTCGTAATCCCAGTCCCCTAGCTGCTGTCAAAGAATTTCGCCAACGTTGGCGTCGCACTTAATTGTTATGACAATAAACTTAATATTTTCTAGGAAAAATGTCGCCAACTTTTGCCAACTAATTCTAACACAAATTCACTGTATTTATCCTTCATCGGTAACTCTAAATCGTGCCGAATTCCTCGCCTAATTGCGGGAACATTTTCGCCAGTAAGAGGATTATAACCCAACTTTTCATACTCTTCCCAATACAAGCCTACACCTCGTTTGTGCCACAAAGGAAGGTCATTAAAATTAATCCCCCGTTGAAATAATAACTCGTTTTTCTCTGCCACAGATAAACCCGACATTAAATTAGTTGCTTGATTAACATTTTTTCCCTCTCGACGCAAACACCAATAACAGTGAGAATTGAGCGCATTTCGATGTGCATCTTCTTGTCTCCAGCGAAAATAATCAACAACTTTATCTATACTTGGAAGTTGAGAAATGCGACAATCAAAGCTAGCAATATCGCCCAATAGTAAAGAAAATTTAGCGCTAGCTTCACCAGCCAAAACCGAGTTTAACTTTCTTAGTTTGCGGTTAAAAGTATTTTCTTCTAAAGCAAAAAGTAAAGAAAGTTCGTCACTTTGAGTATATCCATAAATGACCTTAAAACCAGAAGTCATTAAATATTCTCCAGTTTCAAGCATATAATCTCGAAATCTCTCATCATAAGGAGCAACAAATTGATGTATCTTTTTAGTAAGACGAGTAAAACCGCGCCCATCGAGTCGCGCAATTATGTATAATCCTCGTAAAACACAATAATCGTGGGCTGTTTCAAAGACTCGCATTTGAGCATCTAGTTCTTTAAATTTCATTTTTGTATTCCTCAAGGATAAGCGAAATAGTTAAGGCTGCCATTGTTCGACAATAAAAGAATTTTCCGAACTAATTTTAACAGTGTAAAGTTCGTCAAAACCTTCGTCAAAACTCGGTAAAACGAGCTTTTTAGAAGTTGCTAAAAGTCCAGCTAAGGGGATAACTTGTTTTGGGGGACGTTGCTGGTTGCGTCGCTGACAATCTTCTAAAGAAGACTGGAAATAGTAACCAACGACGCGAAAATGTTTTTCTTTGGCTGGGGTAATGTAACGGCTTCTATCAGCGAGTGTAGGATTAGTATTATCGACCACAAAACGTTGTTTAGCTTCCAGACAAGCGCAAAGTAAAATTTTTTCCCGATGGCGAGTTTTGAGCATATCGAGATTAATCCGAATGTGGGTATTGAAAAAAAAATCTCGGCAAAAAGTTGATTTTCCCGATCCTTGTACGCCAATACAGATAACTGCTTCCATAATTTAAACTCTGGAAAATATTTAGTTTATTTCTTGAATTGGAACCTACTACTCAGTTGCGCGTCGTAAAGATTAAAATTAAGACATAACTGACACTTATTACCCCTATTCCGTAATATGAAACCCGAACAATTGGTAGTTTATGCGCTTTCTCTTTGTTTAGCGACTCCAGCGATCGCTGCTAGCGCTACAGAACCAATAATCTTAGCTCAATTTAGCGGTGAAGAACAGGCGAGTATCGAAGTATATCGCAATGCTAGCCCCGCAGTCGTGACCATTCAAGCTGGAAGTGGTTCGGGTTCGGGAAGTATTATTAGTTCTGAAGGTTTGGTGATTACTAATTATCACGTGGTACGCGGTGCGAGAGGAGGTCAAGTTAGGGTTCGCACTGCGGATGGAAAAAGTTACTCAGGTTCAGTTTTGGCGGCAGATGCGCGCAATGACCTCGCTTTGCTACGCTTGTCTGGTGGGGCTAATTTTCCGACACTTCGTTTAGCTAACGAAAGTAATATTCAAGTGGGTCAAAAAGTTTACGCGATCGGTAGTCCTTTTGGTTTATCGGGTACTTTTACTACTGGAACCCTCAGCAGAATTGCTCCCAATGGCGATTTACAAACCGATGCTGCGATTAATCCGGGTAACTCTGGGGGTCCTTTACTTAATTCTAGAGGCGAACTGATTGGAGTTAATAAAGCGATTCTCTCACCTGGGGGACGAGGTAATATTGGCATTGGTTTTGCGACTAGCGCTACCGAAGTAGAAAGATTTTTAGTTCAAGCGCGTAATAACCCGACAAATCCTCGCAATTCTGGTGCGACAACCGCTCAAGGTGAACCGCCGCGTCTGGGTGTTTCTGTGGATGCAAATACTTTAATCATTCAGGCTGTGGAAAGAGGTTCTTTAGCTGCGAGAATAGGTTTAAGACCTGGCGATCGCATTGTCGCTGTTAACCGCCGTCGAGTTCGCGATGTCCGTCAATTATTATCTTTTCTGGACACAAATCCTGACTCAGCTTTACTGACAATTGTCCGCGATCGCCGTCTCGCTACTTTACAAGTACAGTTTTAACTAATTGTTGTCATTGAGTTTCAGCCCGACTACAAACTAAACAAATTTTTCAAACGCTTGCGTACCCACAGAATCAAATTTTTATCATCTTCTGCCGCATCGACTAACCCTAATCTTCGCAATTCTTCTTGTCGTTGCGCCAATTCTTCTTGATGTTTTCCTAACTCTTCGACAATTACCTCAGCCAACTCAGGATGCTCGTGTAAAAGTTTTTCAAAGCCTTGTTGACTAATTCCAAACAAAATTGTTTCTTCTTTTGCTCTCACTGAAGCTGTGCGGGGAACTCCCAACATTAAAGCTAATTCGCCAAAAAATTGTCCCGCACCCAAACTCGCTAAATGTTTATTAATCTTTTCTGTATAAACTTCTACCGCACCAGAAAGAACTATATAAAAAGCATCTCCAGGATCTCCTTCGTGAAATAAAATTTCTGACTCTCGCAAGCGTTTGCGACAGCCAACTTCAATTAATTGGCGCAATTCTAACTCAGTAAAGTTTTGAAAGTAAGTAACTTGCGGTAATAAACTTCGTACGGAAATGGGTTGCAGATCGGTAGTAACTGGAGTTTTTAGTTGCGTTGCTCCATTGACACGATCGTGATTATTTTCTTCTGTGAGTATGCTCAAATCAGTTAAATTTTTGATCCACAAATCTCTTTGGGGAAAAGGAATACTTATCGCCGCCGAACGTAAATTATACTCAATAATAAAATTTAAAGAACTTTTAATCTGCGGCTCTTTATCAATCGGATTTATCCACGTCCATAATTCAAAGTTTAACGCACTATCTCCAAATCCTTTAAAAATTACTTGGGGAGTAGGATAAAAGACAACTGCTGGTTCCATATAAGCTGATTTTAACAGCATTTCCGTAACTAAAACCGGATCGCTACCATAAGCAACTGACACCGGAATTTTAATCCGCGCAGTCAGGCTATCATAACTCAAATTTACTACCTGATTTTCCACTAACTCACTATTAGGAACAATCACATCTGTACCATCTCTCGTGCGAATTCTAGTGGAGCGTAAAGAAATTTCTTTAATATACCCTGAAAGCCCACAAAATTCGATAAAATCGTCAACTCTTAGGCTTCTTTCTAGTAAAATTGTAATACCACTGACAAAGTTTTTCGTAACACTTTGTAAGCCGAAACCGATCCCAACACCTAAACCACCAGCTATTACTGCTAAAGAAGCCAGATCGAAGCCATTTGCTTGTAAGACAATAATACAGCCTAAAGTACCAAAACTGTAACTAATAATTGTCGCGATCGCCTCGCGGTTAGCTTTGTCAACTACCAGTCTTTTTAGTAGTCTGTTTTTCAGGAAAGCTTTCAGCAGCCGACTGAGAAAAAAAACTAAGAGTAAAAAAGCAATTACTTTAACGATCGAACTAAAGGATACTTCCGTGTCGCCAATCGTAAATAAACTCAGATTTAACCAATTATCAACAACTTCAATAAACTCTGTGTCGAACATAAATTTGAATTTGATTGCTAAAAACTAAACAGATTTTTCAGTCGTTGACGCACCCAGTCTAAATTGCTTGATTCGGTTTCGGTTTTTTCTACTAAACCTAAAGATTGTAGTTGTTTCTGTCGCTCCGTAAGTTCTTCTTTATGTCTACCTAATGATTGAACTATGTCTTCAGAAAAGTTGGGATTATCTTGTAAGATTTTTTCAAAGCCTTTATTATTAATTGCAAACAAAGTTGTTTGTTCAACTGCTCTTACACTAGCGGTACGAGGGATTCCTAAAACTAAAGATAGTTCGCCAAAAAAAGCACCTTTTTTGAGAATTGTCAAGTGTTTATTGATTTTTTCTACATATACTTCTACTGCTCCAGAAAGGACAATATAAAAAGCATCGCCGGGATCGTCTTCACGAAACAAAATTTCTGATTCATTAAGGCGTTTGCGATAACCAACTTCGATTAAGCGTCGCAATTGTAAATCGGTAAAATTTTCAAAGTATTTTACATGTCGCAGTAAATTTCGTAAAGATAAAGGTTGAGAAGTTGTTTCTACTTTTTCTTTAACCAAAGTCATACCATCATGACTAGATTTTTCTCCTTCGGTTAATAAAGATTTCAAGGCGGCTGGATTTTTAATCCAAAAATCTTTATCAGTAGAAACTTCAATTCCAGCTTCGCGCAGGTTATACTCAATAATGTAATATAACGAACTTCTAATTGTTAGTTTTTCATCAATTCGATTAACCCAAACTCGCAGGGCAAAATCTAAAGAATCTTCACCAAAACCTTTAAAAATCACTTGGGGTGCTGGCTCGGTTAAAACCGCAGGTTCCATATAAGCAGAATTAAGTAAAGTTTCGGTAACTTCCAAAGGATTATTATCTGGTTCCACAGATACTTGCAGCCCAATACAACCAATGTAGCTGTCATAACTCCAATTGAGAATTTTAGTTTCCACCAAATTACTATTAGGAACTACTACATCACCGCCATCAATTGTCCGGATTACTGTGGAACGAATGGAAATTTCTTTGACGTATCCAGTCAGTCCGTCAAATTCAACGAAATCTCCTACTTTTAATTTACGATCTAGCAGTAAAGTAACGCCACTAACAAAGTTTCTGGTAACATCCTGAAGTCCAAAACCAATACCAACTCCCAAACCTCCAGCTAAAACAGCTAAAGAAGCGAGATTAAAACCCGTACTTTCGAGAACGACAATAAATCCTAAAACGCCAATTCCGTAGCTAACGATCGCCGCGATCGCGTCTCGGTTTCCTTCTTCGGGGATCAGTTTGCTTAATAACTTTTCTTTGAGGAGTTTTCTGCTAGTACGAACTACAACCAGGACGATTAATAAAGCTAAAAATATTTTCGCCAGCGAAACTAAAGAAAAAGAGGCATCCCCAACCTCGAACAAAGGAAGCGTAAATATTTCAATTAAACTTTTTAGTAATTGCATAACCCTGTTTCCTAATTAATTCAAATAGCGATCGCGCTGATTTTTAGTTTAACTTTTTACGGAGATTAATGCTTCCGAAAAATCAAAAATTTGACCGCGTTTCACAAAACCCAAAAAACCATCTTTCTCTGCATTGGGTAGCTTTCCAGGTTGATAACCATATAACCACATTTTCTGTTTAATTTCCGAGGGTAAAGTTATTAAATCGTCGTAGCTTGGATGAACTGGAGTGTGAAAAATTGAAGTTTCGCAATCATGAAAAATCAAATCTGCTTGTTGGTAATATTCTCCGTTAGTTTCTAAAGAAAGTTTAGTGTCTGTAGTAATAAATACTTTTTGTCCTGTTATTTCAAAAAATAAACCATAGCTAGGCATCAAATAATAACTATTATGCACGTGATTGACTTTAACTAACTTGAACTCGATCCCTTCCCAAGTAAAATATCCATTCAATTCAATTTTATAAAGCTGAAAATAAGTATCTAAATTAGCAAGATCTCCTTCAATAGACATCATCCCGCCCGATAAGGTATTATTCCACAATAAACTAGCAATATCTTTACTGCAATAAATAATTGGTTTCTCGCATCGGGGATCGAATTTGCTACTAAAGCCAATATATTCTAACCCACCTACATGATCTGAGTGAAGATGACTAATATAAATATCAGTAATATCCAGATAAGATAAACTCAAAGCGTGGAGAGAAAAGCGGATATCCGAACCGCAATCAAGTAAAAGTTTTTTGCCAGTTTGGGTTTCGATTATCATATTTGATTGGAAGTTATCTGCTCCGACGGTAAAAGCAGAACCCGAACCTAAAAAGATTAATTTCATCGCTTTTTCCTGAGATAAATCATTTATTCTTATCCCTTAACTAGGGTAATTTTTGAGAGTTTATTGCTCGAAAATTCAAGAGCAAATGTAACTGTTCAAGGAGATTTATAAAGTGCAGTGAGTTGTGCTTCTATCTGGGGAGGTTTAGATGTAAATCGAATTAAAAAACTTCCTTTATCTAAACTAATTGAGAGAACTTTAGCATAAATATCTTCACTTTTTTCACCTTCGTTAAGCAAGTTTAGCTTGATATTAGTTAGGGGAGAAGGAAGAGTTTCACTTCCACCTGCTTGCGATCGCACTTCGGCAGCGTTAGCGGAAATTTGAATTATCTTACCAGAAAAGATATTTTCGCCAATATGTTTACCCTCCAAAATGGTGTATTCTAAAGGGATTGCTTGGGAAAGCGGTTTAAAGACATCTTTTTCTTTGACTAAAGAGAAATTATATTTACCAGCAATGCCGCCGATATCATAAATTGTAATCGGTTCTTGGACGCCTTTTGGCTGTACTTGCATTTGGTCGTCAATGCTCAATTGAGAGGAGTCTACTTCGTTAAGAGTAGATTCAGAAATGAGAATTTGACCGCCTGTAGTGTAAGATTCAATACGATAAGTAAGATTGACGTGACTGCCAACTACACCGTATTTGGTGCGTTTTTCAGAACCAATATTACCGACAACTACTTCACCAGTATTAATCCCAATACCCATTTGTAAAGGCGGTAAATTCCAAGCTTGCATTTGTTGGTTAACAGGTTCCATTGCTAATTGCATTGCTACCGCCGTAGCGATCGCTCTTTCGGCATCGTCTATTCTAGGTGTAGGCGCACCGAAAAGCACTAAAATTCCGTCACCCATAAATTCGTCAATCGTACCGCCATACTTAGTAATTACATCTGCCATGTATTCCAAGTAAAAATTGAGGATTTTGACGACTTCTTCGGGGGCTAATCTTTCAGAAGTGGCGGTAAAACCGCGTAAATCAGAAGTCAAAATTGTAATTTTCCGCCTTTCTCCACCGAGTTTTAAACCTTCAGGATGGTCTAATAAATTAGTTACTACTTCATCACTTAAATAGCGTCCAAAAGTTTTGCGAATTTCGCTGGCACTACGAGCAATATAAGCAATAACGGCAACTATTGCGCCACCAAAAGCTAAAAAAGCTGGAACGACAGGTAGCCACCAACCGGATAAAAAAGCAGTAAAGGTTGTACCAAATAAGACACCTCCTGCCAAGAGAAAATAAAGTAGTTTTTGCCAAGAAAAAGAACTAATTCGCTCTAAATCTCGGCGAATCCAAGCTAAGGTAGCACCCACTCCAGCCCAAAAGAAAATCCACAGCCATTCTCCCGGTTCATGCCAACTTTTAATTAAATCCTGTTCGCCTTTTGCCAAACTAATTAAATGGTTAGTCAGATTAGCGTGAATTTCTACCCCAGGCATTGGTTCGGGAGAAACCAATAAACCGCCACTGTAGGGAGTATAAAATAAATCCTTAAAACTTTCGCCTACAGAACCAATTAAAATTACGCGATCGCGTCCCCAGTCTGGATCTACTTCGTCGTTGAGAATTTTCCTGAGTGGTACAACTTCAAAATGGTTTCTCGGACCCTGATAATTTAATAACAATTGATAGCCGTCAGTTTCTGCACGGACATAACTGCCGTGGTTGGCTGCCAAAGGTGTAAAAATGGTTTCACCGAGGCGAAATTTCTCTTCGTCTAAAGTTTCTACAGCAATCCCTTCTGCATCCAAGTAAAGCAAAGCCAGATAAAAACCGAGACTGTAAAATCTTTCCCCGTCTCGATCTAAATAAATTAGGCTGCGACGTACCCGGTTGTCAGCATCAACAATCAAATCGTTAGAAGCTACTTGTCCTTTTTCTTTTAACATTGGAGGGGCGGCAACTGTACCAACTCCCGTCGCACCCACTACTTTTTGCACCCCAATTAGATTGGGTGTAGAAGCAAAGACTTCAACCAAATCTTCATGACCTGGTTCTACAGGCAAATCGCGATAAATGTCAAGCCCGATCGCTCTCGGTTTTCTTTCCTTGAGTTTTTCTAACAATTGAGCGTAAATAGCATCAGGAACGATCGCCTGTCCAATTTCTTCCACATCTTTTTCATCAATTCCGACGATCGCCACGCGATCGTCTGACAATTCCGGCGATTGACGCAGCCGCATATAGCGATCGAAAACTGCCCATTCCCAACTTTGTAATAAACCTGTCCCACGCACTAAAATTACTAACAATGCCACACACGGAGTAGTAATCCAAATACCGCGTCCTTGCCAAAGAATTTTTTTGCTGTTCATATTATTTATTGGGGTGGTCAGTAATTGTCAGTTATCGAGAAGCACGCGCCAGAATCTCTTACGAAAAGAGGAAGCCTGTTGCTTCCTCTCCCACTATTATTACAACTTTTGTCGCCATCGAGCGTCACCAAAAGCGAGCAATAACCAAAGATAATTACTCATTAGTCAATTCATCGGGTAACAGTTCAGTTTCCGACTCACTCAAATCAGTTTTCGCCGTACAGCAATTTACCAAAGGTGCTTCCACAAGTGTTTCTAAACCAACCGATTCTAGGAGTGTTTCCCATTCTTCAGGAAAAGAATGATGCAATTCAGCTAAAGTTTTTACAGTTTCGCTCCAAATTTTAGCTTGAGAATAAAGTTTGGCTTGTTCTAAAGGTGTAGAATTATCAATTTGATTTTTCAAAGTCGGACTGATTTCAGTACGCGCCAAAACGCCACTAACAAAAAGATCGTCGGTGCGATCGCCTTGATTGCAAATCAAGGCTAACTCCCAAACATACTCTTTTCCTGTTTCCAGGGTTTCCTTGCCATCAGTGCGAGTTGCAGGTAGTTCGAGTTTTACTATACCTGGAGTATCAGTAATCGCAAACGTAGTTTGATAAACTTTATTTCTCGACTCATCAAATAAAGTAAATTCTGCCGAGGACGCCTCCGTTTCCGGAACGTACCAAAACACCGTCGGATTAGCACTAACAGTTGTGCCGACATTATTTGCAGGCATCAAAACCGTTAAAGGCGTTTCCGTAAACGAAATACATTGTACTCCTCGCGTTGCCCCTCCCGCAGTACGAGCAGGTGCGCCGCGATCGCTGGTAGCGGGAAAACTCAGACTTACTTGCCATTGTTGCGGCAGTGCCGACAATGGTAACGGTACAGAAAAGCTAAATAATACTGGTGAGAGTAGTCCCGCGATCGTTAAGGGAAATTGAATCGATTTTGGCAAACCCATTGATTAAATACTCCTATGCCTAAATTCAACTCGTGAGGACAATTGAGCGATAACTATGGTTGTTCCTCCTACCGGAATTATGGTCATGTTACAGCGTATGGGCAAACCTGACGGCTTTTCGCTAGTGCCAGTTCCACATCAGCTAGATTCTCCCGATGAAACGAGAATTTCCTCGCCTTTAGGCAGGGTAGGTGTCAATTGCGCTACAAAGGAATACAACAGGTAGTTGCTGGATTTCGAGTCAAGATAACTTTCGCTCTTGATGTTGCTCATGTTAACCTGTGGAAATTATCCTGCTAATAATACACCTGTATTTACTTATTAACCTGCGCCTATGGTTCATATTAAGCGGGTGGAACTCACCAATTTTAAATCTTTTGGCGGTACTACCTCAATTCCTCTTCTCGATGGCTTTACTGTGGTTTCTGGACCGAATGGTTCGGGGAAGTCGAATATCTTGGATGCGCTTTTGTTTGCTTTGGGACTGGCTAGTTCTAAGGGAATGCGGGCGGAACGGCTTCCGGATTTAGTTAATCACAATCAAAGTAATCGTAAGGGAACGGTGGAAACGAGCGTGACTGTGACTTTTGATTTGTCTGATGGTTCGGTTACTTTGCCACCGTCAGTCGAGGGAAATGGTCATTTGTCCGCCGAGGAGTCGGAGGTTATTCCTAACTCAGAATGGAGTGTGACGCGGCGTTTGCGGGTGACGAAGGGGGGAAATTATGCTTCGACTTATTACCTGAATGGCGAAAGTTGTACGGCGACGGAACTCCACGAACAATTAAATCGCTTGCGAATTTATCCGGAAGGTTACAATATCGTCTTGCAAGGGGACGTGACTCGGATTATCACGATGAATTCGCGGGAACGTCGGGAAATTATCGATGAATTGGCGGGAGTTGCGGAATTTGACCGGAAAATTACTCAAACTAGACTCACTTTAGATACAGTGAGGGAGCGAGAAGAACGCTGTCGAATTATTGAACAAGAGTTGACTAAAGCCCGCGATCGCCTGGCGGCTGATAAGGTGAAAGCCCAGAAATATAAACAATTGAAGGCGGAAATTCAAGAAAAGCAACGCTGGGAAGTTGTGTTAAAGTGGCGATCGCTACAACAGCAACAAACTAAACTCCAAGCTGAAATTGCTCAAGGGGAACAAGAGTCAACTCTTTTAACTCAACAATTAACCAATCTCGCTACCCAAATTACCCAAACAACCGCTAAACTAGAGCAACTCAACACTCAAGTCAAAGCACTAGGCGAAGAAGAACAAATCGCCGTCGCTTCCGAACTCGCCCAACAGCAAGCCCAACAAAGTCAACTACAGCAACGACAACAAGAACTTTCTCACACTGCCGCCCAAACTCAAGCCGAAATTGCCCAAACTCAAGCTAAAATCTCCTCAGACCGCGAAAATTTAGCGGCAATTCAACAACAGAAAACTAATCTCGAAACTAACGAAATTACGACTTTATCTCAGCAACGGCAACAAGCCCAAGCAACCCTCGATGAATTACGCCAACAAGCAGACAAACTCGCCTCCGCTTCCGAAGCTTGGGTACAAGAACAAACTTCCTTAACTCGCAATATCGATTCTCTCCAAGAAACCCTCGACCCCAAACGCCGCGAACAAGCCCAACTCAACGAACGTTACAGCCAGCTAGAAGCGAAAATTAAGCAGCAAACTGCCCTTTTAGCCGAAACCAAGCAAGAACTCGCCCTCAAACAACTTGATGCGATCGATCTCGAAGAGTCAGTTAACGCTTCCCAAGCAAAAACCCAAAACCTCACCCAACAATTAGCCGCAGCCGAACAAGAACGCACAATTCACCAAGAAACTCAAAGCCGCTTGTTGAAAGAACAACGGGAAAAACAACGCCAACTTGACAAACTTGAAGCTACCAGCCAAGCGCAACAAGAAGCCCAAGGTACTTACGCGACGAAAATCATTTTACAATCCGATTTACCCGGTGTTTGTGGTTTAGTCGCTCAACTCGGACAAACTGCACCTCAGTATCAATTAGCTTTAGAAATTGCGGCTGGCGGGAGATTAGGTCATATCGTCGTCGAAGATGATAGCATCGCCGCCGCAGGAATTGCTCTGCTGAAGGAAAAACGAGCAGGAAGGGCGACATTTTTGCCTTTGAATAAAATTCAGCCTCCGCGCTCTTTTTCGACGGTAGCTTTGAGTTATGCGCGGGGTTTTGTCAATTCGGCAGTTAATTTAATCGAATGCGAGCAGCGCTACCGGAATGTTTTTGCTTATGTTTTTGGTAGTACCGTTGTGTTTGAAAATTTGGAAACTGCCCGCGCTCATCTGGGACAATATCGCATTGTGACTTTGGATGGGGAATTGTTAGAAGCTAGTGGTGCAATGACGGGGGGAAGTCGCCCCACTCATAATACTTTGCATTTTGGCACGCAAACTACTGGGGAATCGGCGGAAATTCAACAGTTAAAAAGGCGTTTGCGAGAAATTGAGGAACTCTTAGGGCGTTACGAGCAAATTAGTCAGGAAAAAAATGAATTTGTCAAGGGTTTGTCGCAGGAATTAACTGAAAGTCGGCAATTTGCACGGGAGCAACAGTTACATTTACAACAGTTACAACGCGAAATTGAGCGTTTGACAAATCAGAAAAATCAATTGGAAACTCAGTTAAGTCAGAATAGTCAAGAACTTGAGACAGCAACGCAAAGACTGCACAGTTTAGCTGAAGAAATACCGAATTTAGAAACTCAATTACAACAATCTCGCCAAAAATTAGCTGAGTTAGAAGCTTCAGGAACTCATAGCGAATGGCAAGAAAGTCAAAAACAGATTAAAACAGCCGAGCAGAAATTGCAACAAATTTCGCAAAATTTACGCGCAGCCGAAGTACAGTTACAAGACTTAGCTAATCAATGTTCGCGCTTAGAAGAAAAAATTGCCTTGGGAGAGCAACATTTGCTAGAGTTAGGCACAAGGCAAATTAGCCTAAGCTCTCAAGAAGCAGAAATTAAACAGCACTTAGAAGCGAACCAAGAGAAAATTAACCAGACAGAACAGTTATTAGCAAAATTAACCGCCAAATTAGGCGAAACCAAAAAAGAACGCGATCGCGTCGAGAAACAACTAACCTCGCAACAAACAACTCAAAGACAGCGATCGTGGTTACAAGAAAAACTCCTCGCAACTCAACAAGAACGTCAAGCAGCTTTACTCAGTTTACAAACAGAATTAGAAACTCAACAAGCCGAATTACCCGATCCCTTACCAGAAATTCCCTTACTGGTCAATACCGAACCTGAAGCAAACGCAGCCAGAGAAATTGCTTTTGACAGCTTTAGCGCTCAACTCGAACAACTACAAAAAGAACTGCATAACCTCCAAAAACGTCTCGAAGCAATGGAACCAGTCAATATGTTAGCTTTAGAAGAGTACGATCGCACTCAAGCTCGCTTACAAGAACTTTCCGCAAAACTGAGTACCATCGCTGCCGAACGTACCGAATTACTTCTCCGCATTGAAAACTTTACTACCTTGCGATTTCGCGCTTTTAAAGAAGCCTTTGATGCAGTTAACGAAAACTTTCAAACTATCTTTGCTACTCTCTCCGAAGGAGACGGTTATTTACAACTTGACGATCCCGAAGATCCCTTTGCTGGTGGGCTTAACTTAGTCGCCCATCCTAAAGGTAAACCAGTACAACGACTCAGTTCTATGTCTGGCGGAGAAAAATCTTTAACCGCACTCAGTTTTATCTTTTCTCTACAACGCTATCGTCCCTCTCCTTTTTACGCCTTCGATGAAGTTGATATGTTTTTAGACGGGGCAAACGTAGAACGATTAGCTAGAATGATTAAAAAACAGGCGCAGCAGGCACAATTTATTGTTGTCAGCTTACGCCGTCCGACGATCGAGTCTGCGGAACGCACGATCGGAGTTACTCAAGCCAGAGGAGCTTATACTCAAGTGTTAGGAATTAAATTGTAACCTTCAAGGTTATTATGCGATAAATTAGCTTACCAATAGCGATTGTTAAAAAAACTACCATTTTATACGAGATAAAAGGAAAGGATGCGAGAGCTTCAATTTCAAGACCCCATGACCACTGACAAAAACCGCTTGCGCTCAGAGTTGATTAATACTAAGGTAATCGCTAACAACAGTGCGAAGCAGTTGGGAGTGGTAAAAGAACTATTAGTAGATATCGATCGACGTGAGGTCGTCGCGCTGGGTTTGCGAGATAATCTGCTTGCTATAGCGGGTATGCCTAGTTATCTGCTTCTAGAGAGCATTACCAAAACTGGTGATGTGATTCTCGTCGATCGTGAAGATGTAATTGTTGATATTGATGTCGATGTTTACAGCAAGTTAATCAACTGTGAAGTGATTACCGAAACTGGAGAACTCTTAGGAAGAGTTCGCGATTTTCAGTTTAACTTGGAAACTGGTACGGTTTCTTCTTTAATTATCGCCTCAATTGGACTGCCTCAAATTCCCGACCAAGTGATTAGTACCTACCAGTTACCAGTAGAGGAAATTGTCAGTAGCGGTCCGAATCGTTTGATTGTCTTTGAAGGAGCTGAAGATCGCGTCACTCAGCTTACGGTGGGCTTATTAGAACGTTTGGGTATTGGCAGACCGCCGTGGGAACGAGAAGATGATGAGGTTTACTATCCGCCTGTAGCTAGTGCTGACAAACAATTGGGAACAGGGGTTCCTCTACAAACTCCGGCGACTGCTCGACCTGTGGAAGCAAGGGTTCCGGAATACGAATACGAGGAAGCTTGGACTGAAGACGACGATTTGCAGTATGCTGAAGCTCAACCTCTGCCTGCGCGACAGCCGGAAACGATTCGTTACCAAGAATATGAGGATGACTACGAGGAAGATAATTGGGGTGATGCTCCGGCGAATACTAGCTACCAGACACGAGCTTATGTGGAACCTGAACCTCCCCAAAAAGAGTATGAATATGATGAGATGCAGGAAGATGTTTGGGATGATGATGTCAAACCGGAATCTTACAAGCCTCCTCGTTTGAATATTCCAGAGAAGACTAAAGCTCCGGAATACGAAGAGGAAAGTTATTAGATAATTTGTTTTAACTGTGGGGGGGCTTGATTTCATGCGCCTTGTATCGGTATTGTCTTTACCTAACCCCCTAACCCCCTTCCCTACCAGGGAAGGGGGAGTATTTTTTACTCCCCTCTCCTACCAGGTTGTCATACCATTTCCCTAAATGAATGCTCTGTAGAGACTAAAATGCAACGTCTCTACCCAATTTCATGTAGTAAATCTAATAATTAATGAGTTGCAAATATGTAGCAACGGATTTTTCGACGCTGAAGTTACGCCACCTTGGTAATTTTTCGGCTGCTAGGGGTGATAATAGTGCTGAGTGCATGGCTTTGGCTAAGGCGCTAACATCTCCCACTGGTACTAGCTGACCGTATTTGCCATCTGCTAAAATTTCTCTGGGTCCGTGGGGACAGTCGGTGGAGACTACTTGCGATCCACAAGCGATCGCTTCGATTAATACTGTTGGTAGTCCTTCGGATTTTGAGGAAAGTACGAATACTGCTGCTCTACTCATATAAGCATAAGGATTTTCTACATATCCAGGCAACCACACTTCTGCTGTTAAATCTAGTTGCTCGATCTCGGTTTCTAACTGTTTCCTTAAGTTTCCTTCCCCTAAAATTATTAACCGTGCTTTTCCTAGGGATTGGGGACTGGGGATTGGGGACTGGGAATTAGGTTTTTTTCTTAACTCTGCAAAGGCGCGAATTAAGGTCGAAAAGTCTTTTTCGGCGGCTAATCTTCCTACTGCTAAAAATACAGGTGGTTGATTTTTTTCTAACCAAGGATGAACTAATTTTTCTTGAGCTTTCAGTAACAAATTTTCATCGATAATGGGATTATAAATTACTTTTACTGAACCCGATTTTAGTCCTAAATAATTTTCTAAACCTCGCGCCATTCCTTGAGAAACTGCAACGATAGCATCTGCACGAGGATAAAGTAATTTTCGCCACCAATAAGAAATTTTGTCTTGTAAATTTTCTGATAATTTCTCATTTTCAAACCAATTCAGATGTTCCACTAATGCTAAATAAACTGGAACTTTTGCTAAAGCTTTTGCAATTACCGCCACTCCGTTAGCAATTGTTAAATGAGATAATAATAAAGCTGGTTTTTCTTGACGTAAATAACGAACTAATGGCGGAACAATTTTTAAAGCGCTGGTAGTACCACCAGTAATTTTAGCATTTAAATCTACTACTCTGACACCTTGGGGGATATCTGCTAAATACGGTCTTCCTTTTGCCCAGTCTAACACAAAATCAACTTTAATTCCGCGTTGAATCATACCTTTTAGTAAATTAATTACTACTCTTGTAATTCCCCCACCACCAGCAGGATTAGCTAAAATTGCTACATGGATTAATTGCGACTCGTTCATAATTATTTGTATTTCTTGATAGTGTTTTTTGTTCGATTATTAAGAACCAAAACAAAATTTCGTTTCTAGTTGCCTGGATCGGGCTACTTTTGATAAAGTGCTGCTATTGTCTAATTTTAGGCATAAATGTTTATAGTAACCACAAACTAATCGCTAACTGGAATTTATGAAATATCAATCAATTGAAACATTACTAAAGAATAATCAAGCTTGGGTAGTCGAACAACTTGCTTTAGATCCTCACTATTTTGAGGAATTAGCACGAGGACAAACTCCACCATTTCTTTATATTGGTTGTTCTGATAGTCGTTTACCCTTAACTAGATATACAAAAAGTCAACCAGGAGAATTATTTGTTCATCGTAATATTGGTAATCAAGTATCATTGACGGATATTAATTTTCTCTCAGTCTTAGAATACGCGATCGCGCATTTGCAAGTCCAGCATATTATTGTTTGCGGACATTACGATTGTGGAGGAATTAAAGCCGCTTTAGAAGGAAAAACTACTGGTTTAGTTGACAATTGGGTTAATCCTATTCGCGAACTTTATTTAGAATCAAGAGAAGAAATTGACCTTTTACCAACCCGCGAAGCTAAACTTAATCGACTCGCAGAAATTAACGTTATCGCACAAGTTAAAAACCTCTATCAAACTTCAATCATCCGCGAAGTTATGCGACAAGAAACAGCCCCACAAATTCATGGTTGGGTTCTCGAAATCAAAACTGGTTTAATCAAAAATTTAAACATCGCAACCGAAGAATGGCAATTTTATCCTAGTTGTCAATTATCGAATTCAGGTTTACTTGAACTCTCAACAAACTAAATTTAAGCCGCTCGTTTGATTTGTTACTAGAGACGTAGAGTAATAATAAATCATTCACGTAATTTGTAGAGACGTTTTAGATAATGTCTCTACAGTAAGTTGGCATCTCTAGTTTATTGAAGAATGAAAAATTTCTCTAATTTTGACTCGAACTTCCTGACTATTTTTGGCAAAATGACACCAATTTATATTTTTACTCCAAGTTTGATAAAAAGATTCATTTTTGTGGTAAGAATTAGGCAAAAATAGATGAGGAATACCTAGGAGTAAACAAAGGATGTGTCCGTGTAAGCGATTGGTAAGAATTACCTGATACTGCTGAAATTGATAAATTCCTGCGTGTAGCAAACTTAAGGAAAGTTGTTGTAATTCGGGGTTATCTACTTGGGAAAATTTTCGCTTGTATCTGTACTTATTTAACCATTTTCTGCGCGATAAAAACTCATCGGGAGTCAAGATTCCTTTTTGCCAAAATTCTCGATATAAGTAAGCTATTTTTTTGAGAAATGGAGGTTTAGAAGTACCTAATACTAAATGAAAAGCTTGCCAATCTTCAACTACTAAATTAGGAATATTTAGGGAAGCGGGCGAAATATTCTCGTCTAATTCTCGATCTTGTCTGTAGTGATAAAGTATTGATTTCTTTGGTTGGCAATTTCGGGTTATTCCGGGAAGTTTGAGCAAATGAAATGCCATGTCTGGAGCTTTTATTACTTGACAATTGGTAAAATTTTTGCTAGCAATTTCATAACTATAATTATCGCGAACAAAGATGGTAAGATTGGGGTGAGAATTAAAAATTTTTGCTGCGTTGATTAAATTAATTTGGTTGGCAAAATAGATACTTTGGGGCAAAATAATAATCGGACGGTCTTGATAATGAGAAATGATTCTTTCGCGAAATTTTTGATAAGGTAGCCACAAATCGCCTAAATTTCCGCCACCGTTGAGAATAATTGGATTTTTACCTACTTTTTGGTTGAGTAATTCGTCAGAAAAATTATGTATATTTGCTGTGTAACTAACTTGGGTTTGTAAAACGTCAGTTAGATAAAATAAAGCACCTAACCAAATTAGATGATCGCCAATGTTGGGATAGTTAGGATAGTCGAGGAAAGCACATTTTTCTAATGTACCAATTGTGGTTAAAGCTGCGTGTAATTGCTGAGTGATTTGCTTGGGTTGAGAAATATTCATGAGAATGTTAGCTCTTTAATTAAAGAGTGAAGCGGTGGCGTGCTACATTTCTAGATAACATTTTTCCTTGAATTTAGACAAAAAGCTATATCTAGATTTAGAATAGAGAGTATTATTTTAATAATCGTGGTTTTTGCTGGTAACTTTATTTCTCAAAGTGAGCTTGTGATACAGTGCAAAATTGGTCAGCCATCGCTAGCCATAATTACAAGGATATGTTGAATACGATCGCGCTTACTGTTGCTATCTGCACTTACAATGGTGAAAAACGGCTTCCAGAGGTTTTCGAGCGACTGCAACAACAAGTAGACTTAGAAAATCTTAGCTGGGAAATCTTGATTGTCGATAATAATAGCAGCGATCGCACGGCGGAATTAATTCGAGCTTACCAAATTAATTGGTCAATTTGTGACCTAGTATACTGTTTTGAACCCCAACAAGGGTTAGCTTATGCTCGACAACGAGCGTTGAACGAAGCCAAGGGTAAATATATCGGTTTCCTCGATGACGATAATTTACCAGATCCTCAATGGGCGAGATCGGCTTTTGCGTTTGGGGAAGCACATCCCACTGCGGGAGCTTATGGTAGTCGCATCTACGCTGATTTTGCCGTTACTCCTCCGGAAGGGTTTGAGGAGTTTGTCTCGTTTCTGGGAGCAAAAGATCGCGGCGAGAAGGCTTTTATTTACCAGCCTCGTAAGCGAATTTTACCACCTGGTGCAGGTTTAGTTGTGCGTCAGCAAGCATGGCTAGAAAATGTTCCCAAGCAACTGTTTCTCAAAGGTAGAGTCGGGAAATCTCAGCTAGCGAGTGAAGATTTAGAAGCACTAGCTTATATTCAAAACGGCGGATGGGAGATTTGGCATAACCCGCAAATGCAAATTACTCATAGAATACCAGAATTTCGCCTGCAACCAGAATATTTACTGGCGATCGTTCGTGGCATTGGTTTGGCTCGTTACCATATTCGCATGATTCGCCTCAAAATTTGGCAAAGACCTTTGCTGTTTCCTCTTTACGCTCTCAACGATTTACGGAAATATGTTTATTTATGGCTCAAATATCAGCGCAAAGCTCAGAAAAATCTGGCTACCGCTTGCGAAATGGAATTTGTGCTGAGTAGTCTAGTTAGCCCTTTTTATCTCTGGAAAGAAACTTGGCATCGCAAAGAGAAAGCTGAGGATCTTGCGTTTCCACAAATTGATAATCATTTACAATAATTAATAGGTGGGCAATTGCCCACCTAAAGTATTTTCCCTCTTTTGGCGAAGATGGGAAAAATATTTCCGTGAATCTCTTTCTGGGTAATAATCACCCGATAGCTCTAGTGGCGCAATGCTGCTAGAGTTATACTTTTGCTAGTAACTTCTCGTGACGCAGTTGCAGCACTTCTGGATGGGCGTCGCAGAATTCTTGGAATGCTGTTTTTTCTTTAAATTCTGCTCCTTGTTGATAAGCTGCTTCGCTTTCGATGTCGTCTACTAACTCCCAAGCATCGAGACATTCTTTAGAAGTAGCGCCGTAAAGCGAACAAGCTGAGTTAGCATCAGCGATCGCTCGGACTAATTCTTGAGCGAGAACTTTGACTTTCGGATTCTCTAAGTAATCGCCTTTTTCGATGATGTCGCTAATTGAAATAATACCGAGAAGTTCGCCTTGAATTACTGGTGCAACGTGAAGCCCTGTATTAGCAAATAACCGTGCGACATACTCTACACCAAGGTTGGGATTGATGACAATGCAGGGTTTGGTCATAATTTCGTAAACCCGCAGTTTTTCAGGATCTTTCCCGTAAGCGACAACTTTGTAAACAATGTCGCTTTTGGTGATAATACCGTAAGCATCTTGATTATTGCGCACATCAACAATTAATGCCCGCAGCTTTTTAAATTTCATCAGTTTGATTGCTTCAGCCACTGTTGCCGAACCGCGAATAGTGGCTACGTCTTGGGTCATAATGTCAGAAGCTTTTAACATAAATCTGAAGTTGATTATTAGGGACATCCATAATAATACTCCTTTTTTTCTAAAATTTTTGTTGGCTTTTTTTTGTATTTTCTGTATTATTTCATCTTTGAATACTTGCGCAGTAATGCTTTGGGCGCACTACAAATAGCTATTTTTACAAGTAAATAATTTATTTTTCTAAATAGCAAACTTTATTAAACAAACTCAAAACTGATTTACTTTTGTCAACTTAAATTGCTCTCGAACAGCCCAGAAATAAATTCAGTAGCTAAAATTTTACAACTAAAGTTATAGCAAAACGAAAATTTAATTTATTTTTTAAGGTTGGTGTAATTAACTGTAAATAAAAAGTAGCGATCGCTCTCCGTAGTTAGAAAAGCTTTGTTGCAATTGTGCTGAATAAATGACAATAATTCGCTTCAGCGAAATGAGATAAAAATAGGGAGCAAGATACTCCCACTACCAAAAAAAATCGCGTCCACCCAAACTCATTGGTTGCCCCTTCGTAAATCTCTCAGGACTACACTACTCAACTCAGTGGAGCCAACCACCCCTAAACAAATAACTTAGTCATTAGTTTCCGACTTTTAGCCGTAATAACATTCACAACACAACTAAGTAGGAGGAAACCAAATTGTAATACTGGTTGGCTCCACACGAGTAGGGAGTAGGGTAGTGATGTGTGTTTAAATTTAGCGCAAGGACGACGATCGCATCGCCCAGTTTGCAAGGCTGTTTGCCAACGATTTTGAGTAAACGCGAACTTTACTTTTACTTAGTACATGATAACTTATTTTTTCGTCTTCACACCATATTTAGTGTATTTAATTTTCTTATATTCTATCACTGGTAGTTGAGAGGCGGTAAGCGTTACGCGAAAGCTATGTCAACGTGGGAGTACATTTTTCTACATCTAAAGTAAAATGGGCAGCAAAATACTCCTTTATCTGTTGTTGAGATAGCCCGATATCCTTGAGGATATTTAACATTTGTTATAAATTCGCCACTAATATCTATTATTTTCAATGGTTTTTCGTCAATAAAAAGTTCTACTTTAGTTCTTTTTACTATTTGGTTACTACCTTGTATTGGGCCGACAAAGAGTGTGTAACCTGATTGAAGATCAAATATTTCTACAACCGTCATAGTAAAGCTTATAGGTAACTATTCCTCATTTTTGTGAGTGCTTTAACATCTGCATCAGACAAACCTAATAGTTTCTTATGTCTAATCATAAAATATTTGACATGAATTTCAGATCCAGTATCTCCTAGTTTATCAATAATTCCCAAGTGGAAATGCCCCCAGAAGCCCCATCAGCGAAGCCAACTCGGAATCTGGGAATAATTCAGCTACCAATTTTTTTTCAGTTCAAAACTACCATACAGAATAATCAAATCAAAAATATCTGTATGAAAAAAAGCAGGTTGTTTGTGTGATTTCTTTCCAAGCTGGAAGTCAATTATATCTGCTTCTATATCGTTTGCTCCTTCTGGAAAAAGTAAAGTCCATTCAATTTTACGGCATTTACTGAAAACAAATTGATAAGGCAGTTGCACATCTGGATCGTATACACAATTAATAGCAACCTGGGTTCCCCAAAAGTTGATATCTATTTTTGTAATTAACGAAGTAAAATCTCCAAAACCTAGTAATGAAAAGTCGTCCATATTGCTAGTCAACATCACTGGTAGTTGAGAGGCGGTAAGCGTTACGCGAAAGCTATGTCAACGTGGGAGTACATTTTTCTACATCTAGAGTAAAATTGGCAGCAAGATATTCCCACTACGAAAAAAAATCGCGTCCACCCAAACTCATTGGTTGCCCCTTCGTAAATCTCTCAGGACTAGACGGCTCAACTCAAAAGCTGTAGTACGGGTAGTGTGGACTTTAATTTCCAAGAAATCAAACCGTAAATCACACTACCCTACTACAGCCAAGTCACGAGACGGCTAGTGAAGCGTGTCTAAACTTAGCGCAAGGACGACGATCGCATCGCCCGGTTTGCAAGGCTGTGTGCCAATGAATTTAACTGAACGCGATTTTTAATTTTGATAGTCAATTATAGCACATCAAATCTCAAAAAGCAAGAAATAAACCTCCAACTGGCATCTTTGCGCCTTCGCGCGTATCACATTTTTACCTCTGTAGAAACTATTCTTCCTCATTAGATGAAATAGGCGCTATTTCTGCTAACAGTTGCTTGGTTAGAGCATAAACATCTTGTTTATCTCCTTGTTTGCGCCGACCAATTCCCACTACAATAACTAATATTTGAGCCTGCTGAATTTTATAAACAATTCGATAACGCTGTCCTACGGCTCGAATACTACGGTAGCCACTTAATTCTTGAGTTAAAGCTTTACCTTGTTTATCTGGCTCATGTTTTAATTTTGCTAGCTTTTTGAGTAATAACTGTTGTTCTCGACGGTCTTTAATTTGAAGCAAAAGTTGCCGCGCTTGCGTAGTAATAATTACCTGATATTCTAAATCTGACTCCATTGATTGATAATAGTTAAAATTCCAGTTCTGCTTTTAAATCCTCTAAACTGATAGTTTCTCCAGCATTTGCTTGCTGAATTCCTAATTGTAACTGAGTCATAAATTCTCGGTCGGAAAGTATTTCTACTGTTTCTAAGAGAGATTGAAACTGGGATAAACTCAAAGCCACTATTACAGGTTTACCATCTTTAGTAATGATAGCTGGTTCACTTGCTAATTCATTTGGTAATTCAGGTAATTGTTCTTGTGCTTCGGCAATAGTTAGGTATTTAGCCATAGTTAAAGAGTAGGAGTTTTGTTTTAATCTAGCACCAAGTGAGACAACGCCTTTGCGTCTACTCGTTCGCGTAGCGTCTCCGTAGGAGAAGCGAGAACGGCTTCGCCGAATGCGCCTTTGCGCGATATTCATTGAAATTGACGTGCGTGTTCCATTCGCAAAGCGAGAATATGTTCGCATGGACCCTTATATAACTTATTTTGTCGATGCCAATTGCAAGTACATTCAGCCGCAACAATACGCTCGTCAGAGTCAACTGTCAAACTGGGAGTAAAATTTTGATAGATGTCTCTCACATTACCTTGAACTGCAAAACCGCCCCCAGCATCGCTAGAACTCGTAATTTTGACTTGATTATAAAGGAGAAAGCGGGAAGCTTTTTCCTCCCTTTCATTAGCGAAACGTAGCCTTTCCATTGGTAAAGGTTCGCGGCTGAGTTCCCGAACGCGGTAAACTTGCTTATTAAGGTCGTAAATTGCCCGTCCTGCTTGAGTATACGCACCTAATGCACCGAGAATAGCAGTTCGACTTAAGTTTAAGCGTTGGGCGAGGCTGTCGGGCGTTTCCAACCAATTTTCGGCTAAAGCGGCAAAAATAAGTCTTTGGGTATCGGCATCTACATCCGCACGCGGAGCCATAAGATCGAAGTTACCAGATTGTGACCAATCGTTAGCCGTCCAACCGGATAAACCGAGAGTAAAAGACATATCTCCTAAGTCAGCGACGTAGAAAGAAGGCATTCCCGTGCCGAGTAAATGAACGGTAAACTTACGAGCAACGGGGATGAGGCGTTCGAGGATGTGTAAGCGACGACGACCCCAAGTGCGAATAGTTTGTTCTGTAGATCCAGTGTAAGGCGATCGCGCACAAACTATTTCATCTTCCCACGGTTCTAAAACAATTCGTATTGGTTCCCCTGGTTTGAGGTGATAGCGCAAACTACGCGGGCTTTGTTTTTCTTTTTTACGTCGCAACAAAAAGCAGACATTATAAATATCCATTGGATGTAACTCCAACTGAGTTGCTGGTAGCGACATCGCCGAACTTACTTGTAAAAAACCTCTTACCCAACTATCAGGTAAATCAATTTTTACTTCTTTAAAACTGTCTTCGTTGGTAGTTTGAACTTCAAAGCCGGAAGGGTCAATTTGAAATTGCGTGGTTTTGTAACTACGAATTTTTTGGAACTCGTCATAAAGGGCGGCTGAATAGTCTATATTTGTCGTTCCGCAAGCAAATTCGCTGATATTTTTGAACACTTCATAACTTACACCCAGTCGTCCATAACTCGACTCGTCTTGGGAGAAACATTCAAAAAATACTTCGTCTGGATGGACGGTAATTACTGGGTCAAGCACAAACCAAAGATTGTATTCTTTTTTGTAGAGATAACTATAGTAAGCTTGTTGGGCTTGGAAAAAATTATTTCGTTTGCGAGCAATAGCTTTATCTAAAGTTTGGATTTCTTCATTTAACTGCTTAATTTTAGCAGCAAGTTCTTCTTGTTTCGCGGCTTGCATTTGCCACTCTAAAATACTTGTTTCTTCTTGTTTTGCTAGCCATTCTTGATAAGCAGTTCTATCTTTTGGTTTGTAGCGTAAGTCAGAGACGACAACATCATGTAAGGCGCTAATTGCTTCTCGAAAAGCGACGTTTTTGCGTAATTCACCGATAAAATAAGTTGGCTGACGTTTGGTGTCGGGGGAGAAAGACATTTGCGTATTTCCCCCTTGGTTATTGACTGCGGTATTGTTTTTGTATGCGTAATTGAATTCCATAATTTAGTTTACCTTTTTTAGTTAGTTAAGCAATAATTTTTGTAAACGAGTATTGACTTTCTCAGGAAAACACTAACGAAAAAATTAACTTGAGATAACATTGGCAACGGGTTTGAGTTGAATGGGAAGTGAAATTTTGGGATACTTTTGCTTAATTTTGACCATAATTTGAATAGCTTTTGCTTTGTCACCAATGGCGATAGTTAAAGATTGACGGGTGAGAATTTCGGCGACTATTTCGGCTGCGGTTTCGCTTTTGTTGGCTTCGGCTTCAAGAAAAGCAAATACTCGATTTTTGGCTACACGACCTTTATTAACGCGAGATAAGATAGAAATAAAATAAGGCATGAGATCGCGTAATTTTTCGCTGTCGTTGGCGGCATATTCTTCTAAGTAATTGGTAGCGAAAAGTTGCATATCAGCCGACGGATGTTCGCTGAATTTCAGTAAGTATTCTTGTCCGTAATTTTCGGCAAAGGTACGAGTTACTAAATTACGTCCAAATTCCCGCACGTCTTCCTGAATACTGTCGCAAATACTAATCATTACTTCTGGTGTCCAATCTTCTTTGGTAAATTCTTCATTGAAGACTTGCCATGCAAATTCTTGCGTATCTTTCCAGTCTGCTTCTAAGAGTTTGACTGCGGTTAATTTTTCCTGATTACTACTACGAATTCGCGCTAAATTTTCAGTAAATATGAGTCTTGCTGCTTCGCGAATGGCAAGAATTTCATGATTAGCAAGTTTGACTATTTTCGCAGTTGAAAATTCTTGCGCCCATTTTTGATAGTTGACATTTAAGACGATACCTGCTATTTCTTGGGCGGCGGAAGATTTAGCTTTGGTTAATTTGAGGGCGCTTTCTTTGTCGATAATTTCCATCCAGCCAGGGATGTCTTCTTTTAGCAGTAAGATGAGGAAATTGTGAACGCCTTCGGTAGCTTCTTTGCGTTGTAAAAGGTTAATTAATTCTGTGACTAATTGGCTGGAAAAATCGGGATAATTTTGTGCTAATCTTTGGATAATCGGGCGGATTGAGTTACGCAAAGAAGCAAATGAGCCATTAGCGATCGCTAAAATTATTGCCCAATCTTCTAGTAGTCTAGTTTCGGGGAGTTGGGCGAAAATTTGTAAGCCAATGCGAGCAATATTTTCGTTAGCTGAAGTCAGTAAAGATTCGATTAATTCTGCTGGTATTTCTGTCGCTGGAGTTTCATGGTTAAGTAAAATTTGCGCCCCTAGAATTTGAATTTCTGGATGCGAGTTATCAAGTAAATCAAGAATAACCGGAAATCCAATTTGACGCAATTGAGTAGAGAAACATTGCAGTAAGGTGTCAGCAATATCTTTGATTATTTCTTGCTTGTTTGCTGGGGAAAGATCCAGTAATTCGGCGATGATTCCGACGATGAGAATTTTCGCTGTATCAGAGGGAAGAATGGCAAAACTCAGCAAACGACGAGCAAATAAACGAGTATCTTGATAGGGAGAGGTAACTAATGTAGTTAGGAAACTTATAGAGGAAAGAAAATGATTTGTTGCGGCTTCTATCCACTGATGGGCTTGTTGACGGGCTGGTGCAAAATTACAATTAACTAAAGCTTGGATTAAATCTAAGTTAGGATCGTCAGGGTTGTAACGATCGCGCGCAATTTCAAAACCTAATTCTGTTGTCAATTCATAAGGTTTTTCGAGCAATTCAATCGCTGTCTCATCATCAATTTCTTGCCAGTATTCCTGACAAACTCGTAAAGCTTTGGCTGCAAAATTATGTACGGGGCGATCTTCACTTGCTAACAATAACCGCAACAAACTATCAGGATGTTTTTCCCATAATTCCGGAAAAGCTTCTTCCCTATTTTTGGGTTCAGGATCTCCCGGTTTGTAGTTTGATGAATAGCGCCACGCACGATTATTTAGCGCGAGAAAATAGCGATTACTATTCTCGTAGAGGATATGATTAAAAACTAGATAACCGCCGTATTCTTTCCAGTTGCGAGTGTAACTTTCGCGAGTCGAATTGCTCCGGTTATAACGATGGGAAGTAGTTTGTCTGGCTGGTTGTGCCTCTGCATCAGAATATTGCAGTAAAATTGCTTCTGCTAGTTGAATATATTCGGAAGAATTTTCTTCACCTAGTTGTTTGAGATTGCGCCAAATTCGCCGCCGCAAATACTCGCGGGTTCGTCTACTATAAGCATAGTATGTAACTGCTCTTTCTCGATCGAACCGACAACTAAGCAAAGCTAAAACTTCGATATCTAAGCGATATTCTGCCATCTTGAAAATGTGGCGAATTGCTTGAAAATTAGGAGAGACAAATCTGGCTGTTTTCAGGAAATTGAGGACGGCAGGGCGAGTAATTTCGTTATCGATTTGATAAAGTGTATCGTAGATAGCATAGCGTTTGGCTACGTCTTTTTGGAGATAGGAACTTAAAGCACGAGAAAATAACCAATGTTTACCTGCTTGAGAACGTATCTCTGCTGGTAAGCGGTCAATTTCCGTAGTTTTGCTTCGCTTTTGTTTTTCCCATTCCCAAGGTTTAATTGAACGAAACCAACGCTCGAATTCGTGAGTAGCAGTATCGAGAGGAGTTTGTAGATAAGTATTTAAAGCTTCTGCAAATTCTTCGTAATTTTCCTCACGAACTAATTGCTGTAATTGTGAGGATAATTGATTTATTTTTGCTTCTTTTAAGTTATTTTTTGTAGCTGAATATGCAAGTTTAAACCATGCTTCCCAAGCGATACGCTGGACAAATTCGGGAGTAGAATTATTTTCAGCTAAACGTCGTAAATGGAGAATTGCTTTTTCGTCGCCACACCTTCCTAAAGCCCAAGCAATACAGTAATCTCTTAATGGTTCTCCGGTTCCGATATAGTTAATTAAAAAGGGCGTAGCTGCTTTAATTTTTAGTTCGCCAGCACGCCAAATTACTCTTTCTAAAGACCATTTGTTGTCGCTACCATTTTCGAGTCGAGTGAGGATAGCTGACTCGCGGTTTTCTGGGGTTTTATTAGTAGGAGTAACTTCTTTGTAACCGCTTTTGGTTTTCGAGAGAACTAATTTGTCAAAAATCTTTTCTGCTTCGCTTAAAGCAACGGGTTGCTCAGTTTTGGTACTCGATCTTAAGTTACCACCCCGCCGTCCGTAACGGAAGTTGACGAGGTAGCCAGATTCTTCTACCTGACAAAGATCGACTTCGTACACTTTATCAGAAGTCTCGGATTGGAAGTGTAGGGTAGTGCGTTTGATTAGTTCCATGCTGAGTTAGGCTCCACGCTTTCCTTATTATGGCTGTGGATAGATATTTTATAACTCAGATTGAACATTTCTTCAACTTAGTAATGGTACAAAAACTGTTTAACTAGACTTGATACCTGCTATTTTGGCAAATATGACCAGTAATCAGTGGAATAATTTTTTACACTCTACTCAAGGAAGATATAAGACTATTCAGCAAGCTAGCCTTGCTTACAGATTTAGAAATATACGAGGAGCTACTTACGATCGCGTCATTGAGTGTATTCCCCAAAATGCAACTAGACGATCTCTGTTGCCTATTCCTGGTAAGGTTACTCAAGGAGTAGAATATAAATGGAGAGATCGCCAGGATAACACAATTAGAGTTCGTATTCACGGACCCGATCCTTCTGCTCCTTTAGGAAGTAATGCACGTTGTGGCTGGGTGGTTCGGGTTCAAATAGCTGGTAGATGGCTAGACTACAAGGGAAACTTCCATCATCGCAACATCCATAATCAAAGTAGTCCATACTACGATGCTAAAGCGGTAAACGATACCCACATTCCTATCCAAAGTCCCACAGGTTTTATATAAAAAAGTTAGAGGAGTTTTGGTGGTTATGCTGAATTTTATTACTAATCAGCCTAAACAAAGAAACATAATAAAACAAACTGAACGACTTCAAGCTGCCGCAGAATTAAGCGATCGCTTAGAGTTCGGTGACTGGGATAATGAAGAATATGCCCAAATTCTTGAGAAAGTAGCTAAAGTGGCTGCACAAGAGCAAGATAATGAAATTAGAGAAACTTTGCTCAACGGAATGGCAAATGCACTTTCACAAAGAGATTGTCATCGTCAGCTAAATTTGGAACCTTTAGTAGAAATAATTAGTAAAGTTGAGGGAGATTGTTTGCTCCATATTATCGATATTTTGGGACTATCAAGAAATATAGTCTACGCGCCATCTCTCAAGCTACTATTGCAACATTCTAATCCGGAAATTCGAGAAAATGCTGCTATTGCTTTGAGGGAAATGGGAGATTAGCGATCGCGCTATTCTGGTAATTTAATTGTAGGCGCAAATAAACTTTGCAAACGCTGCATTTCTGCGCCGCCCAGATACAATAAGTCTCCTTTCCCTAGCAAATACTTGGCTTCGGTTTGTTTTCCGCCTAAAATAATCGCTGAATCGGCTTCGCTGGCTGTACGCAGGGCGACTCTTCCTGGTAAATTAGAGCGGATGATGGGTGTGACGATGTTGGCATCCGGGCGCTGAGTGGCGATAATTAAGTGAATTCCGGCGGCTCTTGCCATTGCTCCCAGGCGTTTGATACTATCTTCGAGTACCTTGCGGCTTTCTTTGTCGATCATGAAATCGGCGTATTCGTCGAAGATGCAAACAATTCTGGGTAAGGGATTGACAGATTTCGAGTTATATGTATCAATAGATCCGCAACGAGAATTCTCGAAAAGTTGATAACGTCGCTCCATTTGGGAGACTAAATCTTCCATCAGGGAAATTGCGCGATCGCTATCTTTAACCATTGGTGAGTGTAACCAAGCCATGTCTGCAAATTCCGGAAATGTCACTCGTTTAGGATCGACAAGTGCAATTTGCAATTGTTCCGGTGTATGGCGATAAATTAGAGAGAGTAAAATACTGCGAAGAAATTCGCTTTTCCCGCTTCCTGTAGTTCCCCCAACTAAGAAATGACAAGTATTAGGATCGGATAAATTTGCTTCTATTAATTGTCCGTTTAAATCTACGCCAATCGCAATTTTGACGCTGGCATTATGCGCGTTTTGTTCGGATTTAATGTAGTCATCAAAGCGAGCAATTTGGCGATCGCTTCGAGGAATATCAACGCTCACATAACCTGCTTGGGGTGCAATCATTGGCGGTTCTTTTGTTGCTAATTGTACCTGTAAATCGTCAGTTAATCTCAGCAAAGAAGCAATTTTTACACCTAAATTTGGTTTCAGTTTGACGCGAATAAAAGCAGGTGCAGCCACAGCACCCACAAGAGTAACATCAATATTATTATAAGATTGTAAAATAGTTACTAAATTTGACGCAAGATTGTCAACATCAACCTTTAGTTGAGAAGGTTCTGAAACAACTAAATTTTCTTCTTTTGTGGGCGTATCTGCAACATTTTTCGCCGAATTTGTATCTCCAGAAAAATAATTTTGACACTTCTCTTGTTGGGGACAAATTTCGCATAAATGAAGCTGTGTTGTCTGCGGTGGCGGGTTGGGAGCATCTTTTTCCCATCTCAACCACGACTGCATTTGCTGTAACTTATAAGGAATTAACTCGTGAACTGTATTTTCTAACTCTTCCCAAGAATAATAATACTCTTTAAACTCTGGAAAAATGCAGTAAACGGCTGAATCAACTGGCACTTTTTTCTTTGCTTGCAGCATATAACTGTAGAGGGCTACTTGTGCTAATTGCGCTGAAGCATCCACAGGTTGATAAGTTTTGTATTCAACTACACCGAGGCGATGTTTACTGAAATCGAAGATTAAACTGTCGAGTTTACCAGTTAGCCTTTGCTGTGTTTTATCGGGCAGGGTAAAATAATGTTCTAGAGGTAATTCTTCAGCAATGAAAGTCCGAGTAATTACTTGTTCTCCACTCACATGATGGCGATTTTTTATTAATAATTCTGCCCAATGTTTAAATAATGTAATTAACCCTTGCCAAATTTCATTTAATGTGGCAGCGCGTTCTGGGCTTTCTTTACTCAGATGAGGTAAGAAAACTAACTCAAAAAATAGTTGTTGCATCTGCAAAGCAACATCTGCGACTCGTAAATTATTTGCTGATGATTTGAATAACTCTTTAAAACGCGGTTCCTGTTTAGCAATACTAATACATTCGTCAGCTAATTTATGGAAAGTTGTTCCCACACCTTTCGTGCGATTTCGTGGTAAAAATAGTGTCCTCCCACCAAAATGTTGCTGTAAATAAAATAAGCGGGGACATTCAAAAGCAACTCGTACTTGAGTTACATTCAAAGAAGTATTTTCTGGTTGTTTAGTTTTGCTCATATTTTGTTTAATATTCGGCTTAGATAGTTCCAATAAACGGAGATGTACTTGAGCTAAATAAACCGTATCCATCTTGGCATATTGTAGCTGTTTTTGGCTAAGAGGACGCAATCCCCAATCACTTGCTTGTTGCTCCGCATCTACATTAGCAAAACCGCAAAGTTCGCTTGCGAGAGTCTTTAATTTGAGGTTAGAAGTACCTAGGCTATGTTTGCCAATTTTGCGAGCTAATTTTAGGGTACAAGTGACATTTTTTGAGCGTCGTTTATCCAAATATCTCAAGTCAAAGCTAGCATTGTGAAACACTTTTTCGATTGCAGGATTTGCCATGATTTGCTGAATGAATTTATTCACCAAATCTGGCTTATTTAGGACATCTAATAAATAAGCACAATCTCCTGACAAATCTTGGCAATTTGCTAGCACTTGAATCAGGGAAAGTCGCGGATTAGGTGTATCCCAGTTCGCTATTTCTGTATCTAGCCACAGGATTTTTTCTGAAGCCAATTTGTTAATTTGCTTACAGATTTCATCGGCTTCTCTCAGGTACAATAACATTAAATTTGCTTAACTAGGGTTTGGGAAGGTAGACAATAAATTGTTGGTCTGATACTTTCTCAGGGTTATAAACTTTTAGTTGTTTTTCCTGACAAAGCTGGTCGATTATTTCGCTAATTTTGGCTTGCTCTAAGTCAGCGTAATTGTGTAGAGTTTTTTCTACTAAAGTCTTTCTCGCTAAGTAGCCTTGTGTCTTAGCAATATTCAAGATAAATTCTTTAGTTTCTCGATCTTCTTTACCGTTATCATTGGTAGGTTCTTTCTCAGAAACAATTCCTAAATCCTGTAATAATTTACAGTCATTAAAAATCTCTGCTTCACGAGTTAAAGTTTCTAATTCTTTTAAACTAATGGCTTTGTCATTAATTACCAATTCGTTACCCAAAGCCGAGTTTACTAAACTGTGATAAGTTGCTAGTTTGTGAACCGAAGTGAGATTTACTCGCAGGTGAGAATGTTCGGGATTAGAAAATATTTGTCGGTGAATTTGATTACCTGCTAAACTAGGTTTCCCCAGACTTGCATTACGAATTAAGTATAACTTTTGGCAATCTTTGGTGTTAACTACTTTTTCGCAAGCTTTCATGACGCTGTAAAAAGTTTTCATGCTAGCATCTTCTGTCCAAACTATTCCTACTCTGCTGTTTTGTTGGGGATGTTGATAGCTAAAAGAATTGACACTACTTTTGCCGCTTAAAAGCTTAGGTTTGATTTCTTTTACTTCTAAAGCTGACAAAGCTTCTTGTAGCATTCGGATTAATTCGGGTGCTGCTATTAGGTTGAGTTTGCTAATCCGAGATTGAATTTTTTTGTATTCTTGTTGCCAAATTAGTTGGAATTCAGCTATAGGATCTTTTTCTTTAGATTTGGGTAGCGACGTTGAGCCATTTTGATTATTTATATTTTCAGGATAAACACCAATACCAATTAAACTGTCTTTATATTTTTGATATTCCTGTCTGGCTACAGCTAAAGCAATTCGAGGGAGAGTTTTCCCGCGAGGAAACTTCTCTTCAAGAAGCTTTCTCGAAAGAGGAAAAAGAGGATCTGCTTGCTTGGGTTGTGCTTGAGCGTGGAGAGGATAAAGACGAGCTTTCCAAAGGCTTTCGGCTTGGTCTAAGGTAATTGGTTTGAGGTTAAATAATCCCGCATTTACTCTGACTTTGTCAGCTGATTGAATACGAGATTCGTGCTGTCTCCAAGTATTAGTTACTAAACTAATAATAATCAAAAAACTGTTGAAATATTGGCTGTGAAGAGTGGAATTGACATTAAACAAAGGCTGTAAGTCAAGATGATTATCGTCTAGCCGAGGAATATTATCGAGTTGGTCAAAACACAAGACAATTGGCTGTGAGTCGCGAGAAATAAAGCCAAAGTTATTCAGAATATTTTTCGCAGCATCTTCGCTGTTGTTGGAACTTTTTACACCTAAAAGTTGTAAATCTTCTTCATCCAAGTCATCGCCGCGTAACCATTCACAGGCAATTGGATGTAATTCTGGATTATTAAGGTGATAAAGCGCGTTGAAAAATTCTTTGGCATTATAAATATCAGTGGGATAAGTTGCTCGGAGATTGCGGATAAATGTCCGACGTTCACCGAAGATATTTTTTACCAAGCTGTTATTTCTTAAGGCAGATAAACTTCCTAGCCACAAAAGCAATTGGGATTCTTCTTGACCTTCAGGAATGTGGAGCAAACTATCAACAGTTTGGCGAAGAATATGCCGCCAAATGTAGTCGCTATCGGGCCAAGGGTCAATGTAGGCGAAAAAGGCTTTGGGATTGAGTTGTTTTTTTAAGCGTCCTAAGAGATAACTTTTACCAGAACCTACGTCACCTGTAAGAATTAAGCTGCGGGGACGATTGTCTTTCGCAACTTGAGCGAGTAATTTTTCGACAGTGGCGATCGCGTCCTGATGAATTGAGTTGACGTTTGTCTCTTCGTTTTGTTGTTCTCGCCAAAAGTTACTTGAGTAAAGGGTTGTGGAGTCAAAGGGATTGACTTCCTGTTGGATAATTTCTTCGATAGATGGCATTTTTGACTGTGTGAGGGCTAACAAATTGACTACAAGTTGAGAGAGAAAATTTTAGTTGACGATGATGAAAAATAATGGACCGCCTATATCTTGCGGAATTCCGGCTTGAACTTGTTCGGGGGTGTAAGAACTAACTTCTTGTAACGTACTCAATTGAATTTGGTCGTTTTTTTCGAGCCGATAAAGCGCTTCATCTAATTCTTCCCTAAAAAGAGGCGGTTGTAATTTCGATCGCAAGTGGAAAATTGGCAAGTAGTTATCTGTACCTAATGTGCGGTCTAATTCAGCGATCGCTTGTAGAATTTGCTCATCGCTCGGTTTGTCTGCAAAAGCAGGTAAACTTGGTTCAGTTCGTACTGCTGATGACTGAGGTTTTTTCATCTGCTGACGGAAAAAGTTCAGGAAAATTGCCAACAAATCTTGTGTCAGGTTGGTATTTCCCGGACCACTGGGGTTGTATTCGTACAGTAAAAATTCTTTTCCTCGCTCTGTCAATCTCACTTCTTTGAGTTGGGTTTTGAGTGCGCTAATCAAACCTCGCTCAACTAAAGCTTGAATGACGCTTTGGCGGGTGTCGGTGGGAATTCTCGTGTCGCTAGGGTTAATTGTCCCTTTCGCACTGGCTTTGAGTGCTTTTAATTCGTCTTTGCTTAAAGGTAATTCCGCCGCATCTGCTTCGAGGAGAGCTTTTCCGGCAGGCTCAATTTTAAGTTTTGTAACTTCTTCGGGTGCTTCCACCAAATTAAGAGCGCGCAATTCGCGACAAATTTTATCGCGTTCTGAGGCTCTTGTCCCAGAGGTCGGTTTGAGTTCGGTAATTGATGCTTGGTAGTCTGGTTTGCTAATTAGTCTCAGGAGAAACTTGAGTTGTTTAACGTCCATGCGATCGCCTTTGTAGTTATCCTTTCTAATCTAGCGCAGTGGCGATCGCCACTCTGCTAGTAACTACTTCTACTTACGTTAAGACGATTTTCCTCTCCGCAAAGTTTCAAAGGCTTTTTTTCTGATTCCTAACGGCAACCACGACAAAACTAACCCTGTTCTCGCTTTTGAGGGAGAGAAAGATTTACCTGCTTTAACTAATTCTCGTCCCGCTCGGGTTTCTCCAGTTTCAATTAAACGCAATCCTAACATTAATTGCGCTTCTGACAGCCGTTCTTGACGAATTTTCTCTAGTTTTGCTGACTCGAATTGATAGTTTTTTAAATAGTTAATTTTATCTCTTAAATAAGGTATTGCTCGCTTGATTCCTTGTTGTTCGGCGTGAACCCGATATTCCATCAATTTTTCCGGAAGATAATAACCTCTTTTTCCTGCTAAGGCTAAACGGACAAATAAATCGTTATCTTCGCAATTTTGAATATTTGGTAGCATATAACCGACTTTTTGTAAAGTCGCGCGGCGAAATAAAGTTGCCCCAATTTGAAAGCTTTGTCTGACAAAAACAACTGTTAATAAATTTGCAACTATTCCCTCTGCGAGTTGACTTCTACCCCATTTTTGCGAGTTAATTTTGGTTGCTGATTCGTCCCGGAGATTATTAATATCAATTATCCAGTGATCTGTCCCGACAAAATCCACTTCAGGGTGTGTATCTAGGATAGCACTGGTCTTAGCAAGAAATTCGGGCGTGAGGCGATCGTCGTCATCAAACTTAAGAAAATACTCGCCAGTTGCAGCCGCAAAACCAGAGCGCATATTGTTACTTTTACCAATATTTTCCGCATGACGGATATAATTTACGCGATCGTCTTTTTCCTGATAGCGAGACATTAACTTTGGGGTTTCATCCGAGGAACCATCATCACAAACAATTAATTCCCAGTCGGTAGTTGTTTGTTGGAAAACGCTTTCCAGCGCCGTTTTTAGCAAGTTAACACGATTAAAAGTTGGTATACATACACTTATTTTTGCCATTTTATTTCTTGAAGCTAACCTCGTCAACTAGCAGTTTTTACCTAAATCTCCTGAATTGATTATACATTTTCGCTTTTAATTTCCGTCCAAATTGATAAATCTTTTTCTTAGTTTTTTGAAGCAAGTTGGGATATTGGAATTTTTCAGGCTTATTTTCTGGTTCCTTAAGAAAGCGATAATGTAAGAATACATTTTTATGAGGAATGTCAACATCTTTTCCTTTGGCTAAATTGGTAAAATCCTGATAAGGATAACCCATATAATGAATGCGATGAATCGGTTTTTGTCCTTGCTGATTATAAAGAATATTGTCAATATCGATCAAAGGATCTGCATTAGCACAGTTACCCGTGCGTTCTTGACTATTGGGACTAAGAGTGTAGTTGAAGATGGAACTTTCCGCACGTAAGGTTAAATAATTAAATAAAAAAACGTCATCCCACCAACCTTTTTCATTAATCCAATTAATTTCTCGATCTGCAATTAGCTTTTTCTTGAAAGCGGCGATTTCGGTTGGAGAAAATAAACCTCGTTTAGAAGCAAAAAAACTGCCGCAATGTAGCTTAGATCTAATTTCTTCTGCTTGATAACTACTGACAGCCACAATCTGAGAGATATTTAAGGAAGCAAATGCTTCTGGTTTTTTGTGTTCCCAATCATCAAAGACAAAATCATAGGTATCTAGTTTGGCAAAAACATCATCTAGCGGTTTCATCGCTAAACTATCGCCATCATAAAAAACAAATTTATCAAAATCACCATCAAAAGCTACAAATTTTCTTTGTAAATGTTGTTGATACCAAGGAGTAAGTTGCAAATTTTTTTCTTTTGCTCGAGGATGAACCGCCCAAACTTCCCGGGCAAAATCTTCCCAGCGTTGAATTGATTCAGTATTCTCAAAAAGAGTAACATTGGGGCGGGATGCTATTTCTTGTTTGACAAGTTCGAGGCGATCGTCGTAAGGAATTATACATATTGGGATTTGGCTACTGACGTTAACTTCGATACTGTTAAGGAGAGCAACAAGTTGGTCGTAAACATTATCGTTTGCGAGAGTATAAATTCCCTGAGAGGTCATAAAATACACTCCTGTTTGAAATATCTTGTAGCTATAGTAGCTCATCCGGGAAGAAAGCGCTAAAAAGGGTTATAAGCTGAAGTATTCTCTTCGAGCAGAGATAATCAAAAATTTGAGATTAGCGAGGAGTTGTGATGAAAATTTTAATGATTTCTTCAACATTTCCTTATCCTCCCACGAAAGGAGGAACCCAGGTGCGTACTTTCCATTTGATGAAATATTTGAGTAAAAATCACCAGGTGACGCTGGTAACGCAACGTAGTGAGGATGTTACTAATGAGGAAATTGCTAGATTAGGGGAATTTGTTCGAGAATTAAAGGTTTTTCCTCGTCCAACTGATTCGGAATCAAAACAAGGTATTCTGGGTAAGGCAAAGCGTTTTGGTCAGTTTATTCAGCAGGGAATACCTCCTAGCGTTCGTTCGAGTTATTCTCAAGTAATGCAAGCATGGATTGATGAAGCTGTAGCAACAGGTAATTTTGCAGCAATAACTAGCGAACATAGCGTTAACGAAATTTACGTGCGTCCGGAATGGCAAACTAAATTGCGTGCGGTGGTGAATATTCATAGTTCGGTGTATGGTACTTGTAAGCATCAACTGGAAACCCAAACTTCAGAAAATAAGATGCGCGACAATTTGAATTTGCCTTTGTTACGTCGTTACGAACAACAGTATTGTGAAAAATTTTCGGCGATCGCGGCGACAACGGAAGTAGATAAGCGACAATTGAAGGTGTTGAATCCGGATGCGCAAATTAGCGTGATTCCCAACGGTGTCGATTTAAATCTATTTCCCATGCGATCGCAAGATCCCGGAGGACGACAGTTGGTGTTTATCGGGGCTATGGATAATGCACCGAATATCGACGCGGTACGCTTTTTTAGTTTGTCGGTATTCCCCGAAATTCGCAAACGCTATCCTGATGCCAGTTTAGACTTAGTTGGGGCGCGTCCGGTAGCTGAAGTAGAAGAATTAAACACAATTGATGGTATAACAGTAACCGGACGAGTTCCGTCGATGGTCGATTATTTACATCAAGCAACAATCTGCATTGTGCCGATGCGTACTGGATTCGGAATTAAGAATAAAACTCTCGAAGCAATGGCAGCAGGCATACCAGTTGTCGGTAGCGATCGCGGCTTGGAAGGTTTGGCAGTTGATGGTGCAGATGTACCTCTACGGGCAATGCGAGCTAACGACCTTGAAGAATATATATACAGCATTTCGCGTTTGTTTGACGAACCGGCTTTGCGAAAAAAACTTTCCCAAAATGCGCGATCGCTGATCGAGAAGCAATATACTTGGGAACGTGCAGGTTCGCGTTACGAACAACTTGTTTGTGATTCTTAGTCGGATCGTAATTCAGTTATCAGTTACTCACCACCAATAAAGCACCAAACCTATGACCACCTCCAAAACGATTAAGCGTAAATCTCAATCTTCACTAAAATCGGGAGAAACTCGTCAAACTCAGTCTCGACAACAAAAAGGTTTCGCAAAATTGGCGGCGATCGCAACTCTGTTGTTAGCTATGGGCGCGATCGCTGGTGGTGTCTGGTTGAGTCTGCTTCTGATTATTAACCCTGATGCTGGATTATGGCTAAATCGTTATTTACCCAGTTGGACGCGCATTCCTGTAGCTGTACGCAATCCTCCTCAAACTTTAGCAGAAATTAGGACTAATTTGGCTCGCCAGGGCTTTCAGTTGGGTAAACCCATCTCAGTCGCATCGGAACTATTAATCCCTTTATGGGTTTCTCCCCCAACTTGTCGCGAAGGTTGTGCGGAAATTGTCCAACTGCGGGTTTATCAACCTGTTACTTCCCTTGGGGAATCAGAACCAAAATATCGTTTGGTAAGTCAAGTTGAACTTACTGAAATGAACGAAACTTTTGTCGTTTCTCCTTTACTACATCACAATAATGAAACCGTTGCTTCGGTTAATCCTCAACCTCTGAGGCAAATAAGTTTGTTTAAAAATGCACCTGTACCGGGCATTTGGCTGAATTTGAGTGGTGAGTTAATCCGCAACGATACTACTTTTGCTTACGGGTTAATTGTTCATTACAATCCCGCAGAAATGCACTTGTCGCAAATGCTGCAATGGACTTCTCCGACAGGAGAGTTTCCTCGCTGGCAGCAAGTAACTGGTGGGGATACTGAGGAATTAGTTGTTAATCATACGATTGGTTTAGAACCCAAATTCAAAGTTTATCGTCTCCAACCGCGTAATTTTGTCCCCAATCCAGTTTATCTCGAAGAAGTTCTCCTCAATCAACCGCCACCAGAAATTAATCTCTTTCTCGATGATTATCGTCAAGCTTTAACTTTAGCCGATCGAGGCTTGTTTTCTCCAGCTTTACAACGCTTACTCAGTATTAAACAACAAACTCCTGCTGAAGCTTGGTCTTTGGCTGCTGAAGCACAATTAGATACCATCCGCATGCACGCAGCAATTACTCAGTCTCAGTGTCAGCAATCATGGGCTAGTCCTACACAGCAACTTTTTGCTTGTTTCACTGATGGTCGTCCTGCTGATGCTTTATCTGTGTTTCAAGCAGCGATAACGGGAAACGCTAATTTCCAAGAAATTCTGAATTTCCTCAAAAATGACGATCGCCAACTTTGGGAACGCACTCAAACTGCTTTAAAATTTACTCCTGATGATGAAAATTGGCAAGCTTGGGGAGCATTAATTTTAACGGTACAAAAAAATCGCGAGGCGGCGAAATCTTGGCTGCAAGAGTTATCTCCCTCTTCAACTAGTCCTCGTGTTACGGAATTACTTGACTTGTTAGATTTAGCGATCGTTTCCCAAACTGGTAGTTATATTAGTAAAATTGTCGGTGCGGCTGTGGCTGTGGAGTCGGTTGAGGGAGAATGGTTACAACCGTCAGAACAAACTAATTTACCTCCTCTCCAACCCCAACAAAGTTGGTATCAAATTCAAGTTACTGATTTTTATGACGGTCAGCGCTGGCGGAAAGCACCTTTTAGTGATTTACAATTAGCTAGTTATGCCCCCGGTAAGCAACTTTGGCGACTTTTGGGTTTGGATGTTGACCCCTGGATTAACGTTACTGTCTTGACTCCTGATGGACGTTCGGTATCTTCCCCAGCAGCCGTGCAAGCTGTACAATTTAACAATGGTACGCTAAAATTACTCGCTTTGGGCGATCAACCTCAAACTGACAAACCAACTCGTTTCTTCGCTCACACTAACTCGGCTTTCCGTTGGTTAGAACCTGGTGCGGTGACATTGCGCGATTTATATAAAATTCAACCTGAGTGGGTTTCGTTGATTCTACCTGCCCTCTGGCGAGAAGTCAAAACTAGCGAAACTCGTAGTTTAGACGAAGTACCCCCTTTAGCTAAATTAATCGAATCAATGGGACATTGGTCGGTGCGTCCCGTTGATTTAACCGGGAACGATAAGCCGGAAGCTTTACTGACGATTTATGAAGAATTAGCAACCAAACCGCAGTCAGCAACCGCAGAAGTTACCGAAACTACGGAAAAAAACCAATATCGACCGCGAACGATTATCTTTGCCGATAGTGGGGAAATTCTCTATAACGAATTTCGTCAAGATATAGGTTCGTCATTAGCCGCGATCGCTGATTTCGGTGACAACACTAATCCCAGTTTAGTTATGCAGATTTCTGATAATTATCAGCTTAAGCGTTGGTCTTCCTCTCCGCGTGGTTTTGAATAAAATTGTTAAATTTTTCCCCTACCACATTTTGGTATTTTTGTCAAAACAACGGAAAATCGTGGTTTCAAAAAAAAGCGCCGCAACTCAGGATTTTGAGTCTAATTTTTCATCAAGATGAGGCGATGTCAATGAAATTAATAGCTTTTCAGGCGCTAAATTTACGTCTAGGTATACGAATAGCAAATTACAACTGTACATATTATGATACCAAATCGCTGAAATAACGCAAGCCCGTTGAGATAATTGATAATAATTCGCAGCTTTTGTCAAATAATTGAGAATGAAAGTTAGAAAGATTCAAACTAAAATTCAGTTTCCTCAAAGTTGTACTTATCAAAGAAGGCAGCACGGAGACTCCCCCTTCAGGATAACGTTAAGCTAGAGCCGAGAAATAAATCGGTAACATTTAAGCGGGTGGGGGGAATCGAACCCCCATCATCAGCTTGGAAGGCTGAGGTTTTACCACTAAACTACACCCGCAATTAATGGCGCGGTTTTTTTCCGCCGATCGTTATCATAACACAGCGATCGCCAATTTTGCCAAGCTCAGATAAATTAATTTCGACTGGGGCTAATCGTGAGCGGGAGATAGTATGCTTGAGCTACGGGAGACGAACCCATGTAGGTTGGTTCAAATTCCATTCTTTGCACGATTTTGGTAGCTAAAACTTGGGCTGCGTCAACAGTGATGCTTCCTTGCAAAATGCGCGGACTACCAACGACGCTTGCTTCTCCAGTTGGTCGAATCAAGACTACTACTTCTACTTGTACCACTCGTTCGACATTGATTCCTAGGGGTTGAATTTCTTCACTAGCGACACTGATACTATTTTGTCTTAGTTGGGCTAGTTTGTCGGGAACGTCACGATTGGGGTCGGTGAGACGATATGCTCCGACTGTCACCATAATACCTGCGGCAGTTTCGCTTTCGGTGCGATCGCTAAGATTATTGGGAGTTGTTTCGACTTCCACTGTCTCGACGGGTTGAGTAACTGTCTGTGAGTCGGAATTTGTTTCGACTTCCACAGGTTGAGTAACTGTCTGTGAGTCGGAATTTGTTTCGACTTCCACAGGTTGAGTAACTGTCTGTGAGTCGGAATTTGTTTCGACTTCCACAGGTTGAGTAACTGTTTGTGAGTCGGAATTTGTTTCGACTTCCACAGGTTGAGTAACTGTTTGTGAGTCGGAATTTGTCTCTACTTCCACAGGTTGAGTAACTGTTTGTGACTCAGATTTAGTAATTGTGTCTTGCTGAGAAGCAATTTCTAACTCACTTTTATCTTTGGTAAGAATATCTGGTGGTTGGGAAACTGTGTCAATTTCTTGCTTGAGCTTTGTCTCTCGTGAATGAGAAGACTTCTCTGATTGTTTTTTGGCTTGAAAAGAAGGTTTTTGCTTTTCAGGGGGGTTCTCGGCATTTTTCTGAGGTGTGGGAGTAACTACCACCTGTTTTTTGGGAAATTGTGGCTGAGGTGAGGAGATTTCCGAATTTATCTCACTTGCGGTAGTGGTAACTTTTGGGTTAGCTACTTTACGTTGAAGAGGAGAAGGAGCAACCGTTTGGGGAGACGAAGCTTTTTCGTTGCTGTCAGTGATTTCCGTTGAATTGGTAACAAGCTCAATCGGAATTGCTGTTTGAGTTACATTAGCGGCTGCTTTCTCGGTAAACAGTAGCGAACGTAACATAAAAAACGCGATCGCGTGAATAATAATAGATCCTGCGATCGCACCGATCCAAAGTTTAGGCGGATCGATGTGATGCCGTTGTTTCCCAGAGTTAGATTTTGAACCGAAAATTGATTCTCCCATGTACTGCTATCAATCGGCTTTTTTCCTTACTTCTCAACGGATCTCGCTAAATCGGGAAAAAAAAGTTACTATTTTTTTTTGACGTTGAAGAAAGCCTTTTTTGTTCCCCAAATCTTAGTAAGTGCGTAACTGGAGTTACTTCGATCTCAAGACAATTGTATTTCTCAATGATTGTAAATTGATGTTGCAAGTCTTTCAAAAATCTTTAAAAATCGTCTAAAACCAAGGCATAGCCCTAACCTAAAAAATTAAAAGTCAGTTTAAGGAAATACTATGGATAACGAACCACAAAAATACCGGATGAGTTGTACCTTGACATTTGGCGATATCTATGGTCAGATTATCGTCTGGTTGATTGTAATTTTCATCAGCCTTGCTTCAACTCTCGCTTTGTGGAGTAGCACTCGTCAAATCTACGCTTTAGCCACAGTGGGTTTAATTCTCGTACTGTCTCTACCTTTCTTACTCTTTGCTTTCGTAACCACCCTACTCAATCATATTGAGTTTTCACCAATTGGGGAAGGCGAAACCACAGAAACCAGAGACGCAACCAGACCCGCACCAGAAAAATCTGTACAGCAACCCGCTTAGGCTAGATTATCATGTAGAGACGTTGCATGCAACGTCTCTACAGGGGATTGGGAATTGGGAGAGGGGGACAAGGAAGAGGGGGAGGACAAGGAGGAATTGGGAGATAAACTGGTAACTGGTAACTAATAACTGATAACTGGTAACTAATAACTGATAACTGATAACTGATAACTGATAACTGATAACTGATAACTGATAACTGATAACTGATAACTGATAACTGATAACTGTACTAAGCACCCATACCAGAATATTGTTTCAAACCGCGTCGCCATAACCAACGATTGAGGAAGAAAAATAAGACAAACCAGGCGATCGCGACAACAATTCCTTGAGCTATATTAACAGGTAAACCGACTAAAATTGCTGCCGGGAAGTGGATTAAATAAGGAAAAGGGGTAAATTGCGCGATCGCGCGTACTGATGGGGGAAAAACTTCTAAAGGTGCGATCGTTCCCGAAAGAAATAAATAAAACAAAAACCAAAATTGTTGCAAAGCATTAGCCCTTTCTGTCCAAAAAGCAAACATCGCAAATGTATACTGAATAATAAACCGCAGCGCAAACGCCCACAAAGACACTAACAAAAATAATAACCCTTGACTCCAACTTGGTAACCAAAACGCATCCGGATACAATAAGAAAAACAAACCTGTCAAAACGCAAATAAACGGTAAACGTGCGAAACGTTCCCCAACGTGAGAAGCTACATGATGCCAACCTGGGTCTAAAGGTTGTAAAAGTCGAAACGAAAGAGTACCTTCCAAAACCTCCCTTTCAAAATCCCAAATTACCCAGACAATACTGAATTGTCGCACAAAAAAGACCGTAATGAAATAACGAGCAAAATCTTGCGGTCCCAAGCCAAAATTTCCCTCAGTAGATGCCTCAATCCAAACACCCATTAAAATAATTGGTAGAGAACCAGATAACGCCCATAAAAATAATTCTGCCCGATATTCGAGCATATAAGCATAGTAAACCGTAAGTAAGGTTACGATTTTTCTGAAAACTTGCTTCACGAAACAACTCCCATACGAAAAACACGCCCAATTACTTCTTCTATTGGCGGTTCAGTTACACTAAGATCGATAACTTCTAACTGCGCGAGAATTTGTCCCACCGTGTTAGTAAGTTCTTCGCGACGCACTAACAAACGCACTTCTCTACCTTCAATAGATTCAACTTCGCCGTATTGAGATAACTTGTCTGCGGGGACATTTTCTGGAAGTTCAATTTGGATTTCGCGATAAGGTGCAAAACGTTCTAAAAGTCCCTCCAAACTACCATCATAAATTAAACTACCCTGATAGATGAGCATCACGCGATCGCATAATGCTGTAATATCTGCCATATAGTGACTCGTCAACAAAATTGTTGCACCATAACGACGATTATATTCTCGCAGAAAATCGCGCACTGCTACTTGTGCATTTACATCCAAACCTAATGTTGGTTCATCTAAAAATAATACTTCTGGATGATGCAATAAAGCCGCAAGTAATTCAGCTTTCATCCTTTCCCCAAGAGACAATTTCCGCACAGGTTGACGCAGCTTTTCTGCGAGAGATAACATTTCCGTTAACTCACCTAATCGTCGCTGAAATTCCTTTTCGGGAATCTTATAAACCGCCGCATTAATTTTTAGGGAATCTAAGGCTGGTAAATCCCAAATCAACTGTTGTTTTTGTCCCATTACCAAGCTCATTTTTTGCAAGAAATTAGCTTCGCGACGAAAAGGAATATAACCCGCAACGCGCAATCTTCCCGCCGAAGGATGAATCAATCCTGTCAGCATTTTCAAAGTAGTAGTTTTCCCCGCACCATTGGGACCCAAAAAGCCGACAACCTCTCCTTTTTCTATATAAAAACTCACATCTTGTACCGCCTTTACTTCGCGATATTCACGGCGAAAAAAGTGATTTAACGTACCTTTTAAACCCGGTTCTTTTATAGCTACCGGGTACACTTTACTTAAGTTTTCTACTTCAACAATTGGCATACCTGTAATTTTAGCGTTATTTTTGTATTATGTGTGTAATATAAAGAATAATAACCCGATTGTTCCTATCATGCAAAGACAAATTCGCGCCAACTACGACAACGAAGGAATCTTTATTTACCAAGCTTACAACCCAGAAATAGCCGCAGAAGCCTTAAGTTTAGGCACATTTGGCAAAAAGTTCAAGCGCGATCGCATGACTTGGATAAAACCCTCCTTTGGGTGGATGCTATATCGTTCCGGTTATGCTATTAAATCCGGACAAGAACGCATCCTCAAGATTAAACTAACTCATTCCGGCTTCCAAGAAATTCTTTCTCAAGCAGTGCTTACCAAATTTGAACCAAAAACATATCCCAGTAAATTAGACTGGCAAATAGCCCTCAAAAATAGTTTAGTACGTTGTCAGTGGGATGGCGATCGCAATCTCCGCTTGCAAAGATGCGAAAATCGCGCCATTCAACTCGGTATTCGCGGTAGAATCGTCATTAGCTACATCAACGACTGGATAATTGGCATTGAAGACGTTACCCCCTTAGCTCATGCTATCAAAACCGCAGTCGAAAATAATCACCAAGAATTGCCACCAGTTCCCGAAGAAACTATCTATCCAGTTAGTAGCCAAATACAAGCAATTTTAGGCATGAATTCTCAGCGAACAACCCACACTTCCCAATCTAATTAAGCTCAGTTTTATCAATCTCATTAATCTTTTCCAGCCGCATCGCGAATACTATTCCAAGTTACTACCCCAATAACTTTACCATCATCTACAACCGTTAATTGTTCTGCACCCGTAGCCAAAAATCTTGACAAAGCTTGGCGCAAATTTTTCTCCTTAGCAATCGTATATTTTCCCTCATTTCGATAATCTGAACTAACAGCATTCATCGCCTTTTCTACAGGCAAAACACTTAACTGACGTAAACTTTCTTTTCCCCCCATCAAATCCTCAACAAACTCATTTGCAGGTTGATAAAGCAAATTATAAGGAGTATCAAACTGCACGATCTTACCTTGATTCAAAATTATAATTCGATCCGCCAAATGTAGCGCTTCTTCCACATCATGAGAAACAAACAAAACTGTTTTTTTCAATTGACGTTGAAGCCGTAACATTTCCTCCTGCAAACTTTGGCGAGTAATCGCATCAATAGCCCCAAAAGGTTCATCCATTAATAATACCTCTGGATTAGCAGCCAAAGCGCGAGCAATACCAACTCGCTGTTGTTGTCCACCAGAAAGTTGTGCGGGATAGCGATCTCTAAATTCGCTAGTTGGTAAATGAACTAATTCTAATAACTCATCTACACGAGATTGATATTTAACCTTTTTCCAACCTAACAATTTCGGGACAACAGCAACATTTTCGGCTACCGTCATGTGCGGAAATAAACCCGACTTTTGAATTACATAACCAATTTGTCGGCGTAAAGTTGTCGCTTTAATTCTTTGGATATTTGTCCCATCTAAATAGATTCTTCCCGATGTCGGTTCGTACAATCTATTGACCATTTTTAAGAATGTAGTTTTCCCGCAACCAGAAGGTCCTAAAATGACGACAAATTCCCCTAATTCTATTTCGCAACTACACCCATCTACTGCTGGCTGCTTTGTCCCGGGAAATTTTAAATATACTTGCTCGAATTTAATTTTCGACATAATTTCTCCTCGTTTAGAGAAGCTGATTGCTATATCTCTATTACTTCGCCGTTAATAAACCTTCGTTAAGCAAAAATTCTCTCGCTACTTCCGCCGGTTCGCGATTTTTTCCCGTCACTTCATAATTAAGTTTTTGCATTGTTTCATCGGTAATTTTGGCGGTAATTTGATTGAGAATTGTTTTAAGTTGGGGATTTTTTTCTAAGATTTGATTATTGACAACTGGTGCAACTTGTGCAGGAGGAAAAATATTTTTCGTATCGGTTAAAACGACTAAATTATTAGCACTAATTTCGCCATCAGTAGCAAAGCCAACCGCAACATCTGCTTCGCCATTAATTAAGCCTGGATAGCGCAAACCCGGATCGACAGCTTTATACGCTTTTAAGTTAAAATCACCGTAAGCTTGTTTAATTCCAGGTAAACCATCTTCACGTCCCTGAAACTCCGGCGGTCCAATTAAAGTTAATTCACTAGCATTAGCAACTAAATCTGCAATAGTTTTAATGCCATATTGTTCTGATTTTGCTTGTGTCATTACCAATGCTTGTGTATTATTCATTGGTGAAGGTTCGAGCCAAACTAAATTATATTTATCGGCGTAGGCTTGAGAAACTGTTTCATAAACTTGTTCTTTATTCGTATTAATAGGTAACTTTAAAACTGTTAAAAGAGCAGTACCAGTATACTCCGGATAAAAATCAATTGCTTCTGTCACCAATCCCGCCTGTGCAATAGGGGTACCTCCTAAATTAAGTTTCCTTTCCACAGTTAAACCATTTTCTTCTAAGGCAATAGCATACATTTCGCCTAAAATCAACTGTTCGGCGAAATCTTTCGAGCCAATTTTAATCGCGCCATTGTCGTTAGTATTATTGCAAGCTACGACAACAAACATCATCAAGGAAGCTAGCACAATACTCAGAAAAATGCGTAACAGTCGTTTCATTTGTTCAATCCCACCAGTGCAATTCTTCATTTTACTGATTCCACTGGTGACAAACTACGCCCTTAGTTTAATCTGAAATTCGCTTTTCGAGGTATACTGACCGGATGCAGCTAGAATCCCTGAGTGGCAAGTTTATAATAAACGAGAGGACTGGTAGTAGATAAATATGAGTTTACAAGACCTTGCTAACATTTCTCAAATTGCACAAGCTGTGCTAGTTGTTGTCTCTTTGGGTTTTATTTGGTATCAGTTGCGAGAAGGCGTTAGGCTAGCCAAGTCAGAAAATGCTAGATCTTTAGCAGAGCAAGCAGGAGCTTTTAATTCGCTGTTAATTCAGAATGCTGATTTGGCAGAACTTTGGTACAGTTATGGTCGCAAGCTTGAGCAAGATGGCGAAATCGATCGACTACGTTATCGAGAGATGTTGGTGCAGTGGTTGATTTTCCATGAATACATTTACTATCAGTGGAAACAGAAACTTCTTGATTAAGAGATATACTGTGCTTGGTTATCAGACTTAGAAGATGTAGTCCAAAAACATAATTTAGACGATGTGTTTTCTAGTGGGATTCAAAATGTTTTCCCCGGAGAGTTTGGACGACATCTGAATCATTTGCGAGCAAAGGCACTAAGTAGCAGGGCATAACAGTAAATTCAAAGGATGACAAAATGATAAAATAGGTTAGAAGACAAAACAATATTCATGCCTAGGAAAATTCGAGAGTTAAAAGCACAAATTGCTCGTTATGGGTTTATTTACTTACCCAAACGTGGCAAAGGCAGCCATGAGCGTTGGCGACATCCTATCCTTAGAAAAACGCTGACAATTTCCGGCAAGGATGGAGATGATGTACCACTTTATCTCGAAAAGCAACTAGCAGAGCTAATCACTGAATTGGAAGAATTAAGGAAGGAAGACGATTTATGAGTGAATACAGTATGATTATTCAATGGTCTGATGAAGATCGGCTTTTTTTGGTTACGATTCCAGAATTTAGCGATCGCGTAATTATGCCTTGCACTCATGGTAAAACTCGTGAAGAAGCAATTCGTAACGGTGAAGAAGTCATCGAAATGTATTTGGAAGCTTGGAAAGCAGAAGGCGAACCTATTCCAGCCCCTAAAACACTAGAAATTGTTTAAGTTACACTCTTAAAATGCTGCCCTAGCCGTTATCGCACTCTGATACCAAGTTTCTCATCCCAATGCAAGGGTTTAGCAGCTTTTTCCAGTGGAGATTCTGGTAATTCCCCGACTGAAACCCCATATTTCCAGTTAGGGGGACAAATGGCGATGTAACGAGCAAATCCACCTAAACCTCCTTGAAATTTAGCATAACCGATCGCGACTAATGCTCCGGTTTCCGGAACGCGATCGAGGTTCGCCACTCCTTCAGCCTGGGTGTAACCATTATTTAATAACCAGTCTTCTCCTTCCAGGGTTGGGGTACTATCTGTATCGAGAGGTTCGTGTCCGTGAAAGAGAATTTTCCGTTTGAGATGCAGAAATTTCAACGCAGCTAGAGAAACACCAGGAAATTTTCTACTGCTTGCTAATTCAGGATTAGACCACTGTTTCGACCAATCAGAACGCACAAAAACTACTGAACCTTCAGGAATTATCCCATGCTTTCTTTCCCAGTTCAAAATATCTTCTACTTGCAAATGATAGTTCGGATCTTCAGCTACTTTATCCTGAATGGGAATAACAACTAAGGGACGGACGGCAAAAGTAGGTGGTAGCTCATCAATTGTGGGATAATTAGGATTCCAGTGAGCAGGTGGATCGAGTTGCGTTCCTAGTTGATCGGTGGGAAGATCGTAATGGGTTGCCTCGAAACCATTGGCTGAGTAGGTATAAACTTTGCCAGTTTGGGGGTTGGTAGTAGCTGAAAATTTAGCAAAACCAAAACCAGCCCAGACGGGAATATTTGGCGCGATCGCATGGGTAAGATCAACATATTTTGCTGATTTGAACGACTGTTGATAAACTTGCCATAGCGTCGGTTGAGGTTGAGGTTGAGCAACGGCAACGGCGAAAGATGAGAAAGAAATAATTACGGAAATTATGGTAACAACTCCCACAAAGATGAATCGTTGCATCAACTTTTTTCTCATACTTGAATTTGTCAACTAATACTTTAAACTGAATAATAACATCAAATTAGCTGTTACTCTCAAAGCTCGCAGTTTTATGTCAATCTTCGAGTCAGCGTTAGATGTTTGTGCTGATTGTCACCTGAAAGGTTTAAGTAAGACCAAATTTATTCAATTTTTGAGCTATAATTATTAATGGATCTAAAAAAATATTACTGTTTGACTCTGGGGAATGTCGCTGCCAATATTTAATTAGCAAGTGAATTTCGGTACATCCTACTATTAAGCCATCAACTTGGTAGATAAATTGTAAATGTTTGAGTTTTTCCCAATCCTGTTGGCGATTTAAATTAAGTTTTAAATCATAAATCATTTGGTGAATAAAAATTTGCTCTTCTTCTTGGGGAAAGAGAATATAATTTTGCGCAACTTGCCATAAAGGATGACTTTGAAAAAGTTGTAGTTTGTTTGTTGCTTTTGTGCAAATTACTAAATACTTTTTCGGAGCTTCTAAAACCGATTCGAGCGTAAGATTAACCAAACAAATAATTTTTTCTCTCAAAGCGAGGGGGAATTTGGGTAAGAGATAATGAGCCGTAATACAGCAGATAATAATCTTTGTCGCCTTAAGTTCGCACAAGTGAGATAAACTTTTGACCAGAAGGTCAAGTAATGTTTTCTCATCGCCCTGGAGTAGGACTTCCGTGCGGTCTGGAAAGCTAGGATCTGAATAAAGCAATATTTTCGGGAAATTTTGTTCGCGATTCCCTGATAAATTATATTCATAAATCGTTTTGACAAATTCTGCCGAGGCTAGAGGTCCCATTCCTCCTAAAATCCCTAAAATTTTTGGTTGCTCGGGCTGAATCATAGTTTTATCTTGCTAAAATTATCGCGAATTTTACTTTATTCTAAATCGACGTTAAAACTATCAACCAGTTCTTGAATTTCTGTTCGCTCGATTAAATCAATTTGTGATAATAAAACTTTCATAGAAGCTGGAAAGACCTCTAAAAGCGCTTGAAACTGTTCCAGGATTCGCTCTATAGCGATCGCTTCATATTTTTGCGGCTCGTAGGTGATAGCAATGGATAAGTCTGGAGTCAACTCTACCGTAACGCTGAAAGGATAATTCGTGCGGGAAAAAGAACGAACGTTGAGAATTTTTAGTCCGCAGTTTCCCGACAATAACGATGTTTCAATGGGGTAATTTTCAAAAGCGATAAAGATCTCAAATAAAGGCAAATGGCGAGGAATGTCACTCCATCCTTGAATTTCGCTCAAAGAATTATATTGATAGTCCCACCTCTGAGTCTGTTGTTGTTGCAACTGTTTCAGCCAAGAGAGTAAAGAAATATCACCAGGAATCCTGACGCGCACAGGCAGGGTATTAATAAACACTCCGATCGCCGATTCAACACCAGGGAGTTCGGCTGGACGACCAGAAACCGTTGCGCCAAAAAGGATGTCTTCCCGTCCACTATATCGGCTCAACAGCAATGCCAAAGCCCCCTGGATAAGAATATTTAAGGTTAAACCATGAGTCCGGGCTAGCGATCGCAGCGCGGTGGCTGTCTCAGGAGCTAGAGACAATTGCTGGCAAACTGGATTTCTCGCTTCCCCAAAAGAGTCTTGTTCTATTCCCCATCGAGTCGGAGCGTCAATCCCGCTTAGGGTTTGTTGCCAAAACGCTTTTGCCTTGGTTCGATCTTGCTGTTGCAGCCAAGCGAGATAATGGCGATAGGGTACGGGGTCAGGCAAAGACAACGCTCGATCGCGACGATAAGCTTGGTGTAACTTGAAGACTTCATCGAGCAAAGGAGAATTGCACCAGCCATCCAACAACAGATGATGATGACTCCAGACAAATTGATAGCGATCGCTAGCGATCGCCAAGAGAGCCATTCGCATTAAAGGCGCTTCACTCAAAGAAAAACCCCGTTCTAAATCTGCCTTGAGGTAATCGTGTAGTTTCAGCTCCTGTTCTTCTAAAGACAGGTTCTGCCAATCTTGTTCCTCGAAAGGAATGTCTACCGTTTCTTTAATGACTTGCAAGGGTTCGTCTAAATTTTCCCAAACAAAAGCCGCCTTCAAACTATGATGGCGATTAACCACAGCGTGCCAAGCTTGCTTAAAGGCTGTTTTGTCTAACGTTCCTTGCAAGGTAAAAACTTTTTGCTGGCAATAGAGCCTTGATTCGGGGGCATAACGGCTGTGGAAGAGCAGTCCTTGCTGCAAAGGAGAAAGGCAGTAAATATCGGCGAGGGGTGCAAAGGTTTGGTTGAGACTAGCTAGCTGTTGGGGAGTTAAGCTGGCTAGGGGAAAATCGGCTGGCGTGTAACTGTCGCCTGGGGCAAGGCATTGAGCTATAAGCTCTTTGAGGGTAGCGATAAAATTCTCAGCTAAGGTTTCAATCGTGGAGCGACGATGCAGGTTTTCGCTGTAAGTCCAGCGCACGTGAAGTTGTCCATCCAAAACGATCGCCTCAATAGCGATCGCCTGAGTGCGGGTTCCGCGTAAGCTACGTTCGGCTCCCCGCGATTCCTTAGCTAGGCGAAAAGTGTCTGACTGGGGTAAAAGGCGGTCGTACTGTCCTAAATAGTTAAAGCTAACTTCTGGTGATGGCAGCGCTTCAAGGGCAGTGACGATTTCTGGATTCCCGCTAAGATAGCGCAATATTCCATAGCCAATGCCCCGATTGGGAATATGCTGTCGTTGTGCTTTCACCGATTTCAAGGTGTCTCGGCTGGGTCGTTCCCCGATCTCCAGGGTAAAAACTACCGGGAAACGAGCAGTAAACCAGCCCAGAGTTCGGGAGAGATCCACCCCTTCAAACAGAGTTTCTCGTCCGTGTCCTTCCAGTTCCAGGCGCAGTTTGGCTTCCCCTGTCCACTGCCCGAAGGTGTGCAATAACGAACTCAACAACAGGTCATGGAGTGGGGTGCTGTTTCGAGCGGCTACTTTTTCCAGGGCAGATTGGGTAGTGGCGGCATCCAGACTCACGGAGACGGTTCTGGCAGAAGCAACAGTGTTCGCTCCGGTGTCATCATCTTTAGGCAGAGGCGATACAGACTGACTGCCGTTGGCTAGCCAGTAATTGAACTCCGCCTTCGCCGTTTCGGTGCGGGCATAGTCAATCAGTCGTTCTGCCCATTCTTGGAAAGAAGTGGTTTTGGGTGGTAACTGAACTGTTTCCCCGCTCTCAAGTTGCTCGTAGGCGCGGTAAAAGTCCTCCAACCAAATTCCCCAAGAGATGCCATCAATAATTAAATGGTGGCAAACCACCAGTAAGCGACCGGGGCGATCGCTTCCCAAATCAAACCCAGCCAAGCTCATCAAGGGAGGAACCGACAAGTCTAAACTACTCTGAATTTGACTCGCGTGGGTTTCGATGGCTGATGCTTGTTCGCCAGGTGACAAGGAAGAAAGATCGAACCAGCGACAGGGAATTTGCTTCTGTGCTTCCCCATAGGACTGCTGCCAGCCGAGCTCTTGCCGTTCAAACCGCAGGCGTAGGGCATCGTGGTGGTGGTACAGATGGGAGAAAATCTGCTCTAGGCGATCGCGATCGAGTTGGGCAGGGATCTCCAGTAAAATCGACAGGTTCCAGTGATGGGGTTCTGGCTGTTGCTGCGCGAAAAACCAGTGAGCGATCGGCGTTAGGGGGGCATTCCCCACAACCTCACCCTGTGGTGTTCTCCCCGTCATTGGCTGGGCTACCGCCGCTAGTTCTGCCACAGTTTGATAGTGAAACGGCGCGATCGCCGCTAGCCGCAGTCCTGCTTCCCTGGCTCTGGCGACAATTTGAATGCTGAGAATGGAATCGCCACCTAGCTCGAAGAAGTTGTCAAAAATGCCCACTTGCCCCACTCGCAGAACCTTTGCCCAGATATCCGCGAGAACTTTTTCCTGGGGCGTCCGTGGGGCGATAGAAGAAGTTTCTCGATCGCACTGCTTCCAAGCGGGGACACAGAGAGCGCGACGGTCGAGTTTGCCATTCTCAGTAAGCGGCAGGGCCTCTAGCCTAACCAAAGCTGCCGGCAGAGCAAAAGCTGGGAGTTTTTGCTGCAAATAGCGACGGAGTTCTCCCACCGCGATCGCGGGCGACTCCAGAGAGGTAAAATAGGCAACCAGACGCTTTTCACCTGGTTCATCTTCTACAGCCACAACCACCGTTTCCTGAATAGCCGGATGCTGTCGCAAAATGGTTTCAATTGCGCCTAATTCGACCCGAAACCCGCGAATTTTCACTTGATTGTCGGCTCGACCGAGAAACTCAATATTGCCACTGGGCAAATAGCGGGCTAAGTCTCCGGTTCGATAAAGTCGTTCCGAGAATTTAAATTTGAGGCGATCGCTAGTGGATAAGGGCATCGTGCTGCTTTTGAGCTTAAATTTTTTGCCGCTAAACCAGCCACCGCTACTGATTTTGAGTTTGAAAGTTTCCGGTTTGCGCTTGATTTTGAGCTGATGATTGAAGGGATTAGCGTTGAACTGCTGTTGATTGAGTTGGGGTTGGTTGAGGTATCCCCGCGCTAAACTGGCACCGCCAATGTACAATTCACCCCAAACGCCGACTGGAACAGGTCGCAGGTGGGAATCGAGCAGGAAAATTTGGGTATTAGGTAAAGGTTTGCCTAGGGGAACGGTTTCCCCTTCGGTTTCCGTTCGGTTGGGTTCAATTTGATACGTGAGGACTCCTACAGTTGCTTCTGTCGGACCATAGTGATTAATAATGGTGCAGTTGGGGGCTAAAGCTTCAAGTTGTCCAATAAATTCCCAATCGCAGGCTTCTCCCCCTAGGATTAATCGCTGTCGTGGTAGCAGTTGAGCCGGATTTGGCGCATTGTTAATCAGTGCCTTGAGGTGACTGGGAACAATTTTCAGGCAATCAATGCCTCCCTGTTGGCGACAGTAGGCAGCTAGCGCCACTGGATCGCTGAGGCAATTTTGGGGAATAATCTGTAGGCAGCCTCCAGTACATAGAGCCGGGAAAATTGCCGTATTACCTAAATCGGCGGCAAAGGAGGAGATGAAACCGTAACTAGCCTTTGAGGAGGGAAGAGCCAGTTTCGCCAGGATTCCTTGGAGGTAGTTGAGCAGTTGTCGGTGTTCGATGGCAACGCCTTTGGGTATACCTGTGGAACCTGAAGTATAGATGACATAGGCTAGATCTTCGGGACTCACCTGCAATCCTAAGTTTTCGCCCTCACAGTCACTAACGGCTGCTGCGATCGGCTCCCAAACCAAAATAGCGGCTTCTTGTTGCGGCAGTTTGTCCTGGAGGGACTCCTGGGTTAAAATAGCGACGGCTTGACTTTCTCGCAGCAAGAGCGCTAGCCGTTCGGGAGGCCAACTCGGATCGAGGGGGAGATAAGCGGCACCAACCTTCCAAGCTGCCAGCAACCCGATAATCATCAAAGGCGATCGATCAACGCAGATAGCGACAATTCCGCCATGCCCTATCCCGGAATTTTGTAGGTAGCGAGCTAGCTGATTGGCACGCTGGTTTAGTTGAACGTAAGTTAAAGTTTCCCCTCCATGAGCCACTGCTATCCGCTCCGGAGTCTTCTCAACCTGCTGTTCAAATACCTGATGCAAGCCAAGTCTTTGAGCTACTTCTCTACTGGGTTGAGCCATTTCGGCAGCGATCGCACCGCTAAACTGAAGGAGTAGCGCTTGAGTTTCTGAGGAGCTAATTAGCTCTAACTCACTCAGGGAAAGGCTTGGCTTCTCTAGCGCACTAGCGAGTAAGGTTTGATAGTAGCTTGCCCAGCGAACGATCTCGTCTTGTTTATATAAACAGCGATCGTAGTTGAAATTGATGTTAATTTCTGTGGCGTTTTTTTCGCAGGATATGTTTAATTTATATCGCTCGCAACACGAATATATCTTCTCAAGCGACCAGTCTAATCCCCCTGCCGAATATTTCGGAGTCTGGTTGTCACGATAGTCAAAGCTAAGGGAATGCCAAAATAAATTATGAGTATTAGCCGTTTGTGCAAAAAATAATTGACCGTTAAAATAATCCTGCCATTGTCGATTTTTTTGCCATTGTGCCGCAATTTGTCGGCAAAAATCTGGGAGTTTCTGGGTTTCGTCTACATCAATGTTCAGAGGTAAGTATTTAGCCATTAACCCAAGGCTACCAGACAGTTCTTCCTCGTCCCGCCCGAAAGCTTTCACCCCGATTGTCAGTCGTTCTTTACGGGTAATTCTCTGGATAAGAACTAGCAAACCCGCTAAGAAAAATACTGCTGGCTCGACGTTAAGTTTTTGGAGAAGTTGTTCGAGCTGTTCAACACGAGCGGTGGAGAGACTCAGAGAAATAGTCTCAGGGATAAATTCTTCTTTCTGAACTGAAGACCTCTCAAAAGGAAGGAGAAAACGGTTCATGGCTATTTTCTCGCGGTCTAGCCAATATTTTCTGCCTAATTCTGTATCTTCTGCTTCGAGGAGTTCATTTTGCCATTCAGCAAAATCAGCATATTGAAGAGGTTCAGCAACTAATTTCTCCGGCTGTCCGGCATAACCATAACAGATTTCTAGAACTAAATTCTCTAACGATTGGCGATCGCCGCAAAGCGCAGTTAAGCTCAAAAAAAGCCAGTGTTTGTTCTTCCCTAACTGAATTAAAGCGAGCTGCCAATTAGGACAGCGCTCCAATCTCAAAGGTTGTACTAGCATCTGTTGGAAAAGGCTTTCCAGCCGGACTTGCTGTTCTGGAGGGGATAAATCGCTCAAGTCATGGCTTGGTAAGGAAGGAATGGTGATGCTTGGTTCGATAATTTGTACGGGAAGGCTCAATCCTGGTAATTGCTCGAATCTGGTTCGCAGAATTTCATGACGATGGACAATATTGGCAAGTACGGCTACCAATTTTTCCCGATCTAGCTCCCCGGTCACTAAAACCGCACCTTGACTCCGATAAGGACAATTCTGGATTTCTTGTTGCAACAACCAAAGGGATTTTTGTTGGGGAGAAAGTTGAAATCCTTGTAGGTTAGCATTTTGCATATCTAGCACTCGTATCCGGGAAGTGGGACAAATCTGCTTTTGACGTTAGCTATTTATAAACCAAATATAAAAAAAAATCAGCAATTCATCCCAAGTACCTCTCAGAGATTATCGACGTGGGGCTTCTCGCTAGTTTAAGCTAAAAATAACTTAACAGGGAGACTAAATTTGTGTTAACTTACAGCTATTTGTTAAGTCCGAGTTAATGAATGTTACCACCGCCAAATTAGCTGAGATTGCAGCTAAGGCAAGTTCTTTATCAGAACGCTGCCGAGAGCGATCGCCTCGACGAGAATCAGAAACCGAACAGCAGTTTATTGCAGAACGCCTCACCCGTTGGTGTCAAGTGACGGCTGAAGGGAACTGGGAAAAGTGGCATAAGCGTCTGCAATGGGACGGATTAGATAGCGAGGACGTGAAACATCGGCTGGTAGCGCCAAAGGGAAATAACCCAATCACTTCTTTACCTCCTTGGACGGAAACCTTAAGTCGGGTAATCTTGACTATCGCTCAATTTGACCCAGATACCGCCGCCGAACTAAACATTCCCCTGCCCAGAAACACAGAGCATCCCCTTCCCTTTGCCGAGTTTTGGCTACCCGCGATTATCGTCGGACGGCAAAATCTAGCCAATCACTTAGCCATTCCTCACCTATCCTCAGAGGAATTTCCCTTCACGCTCCTAACGGTAACAGCTTATCAGAGTTTAGAGCGAATTTTGTGGGAACGGCTCACTTTCCTCAGTGCCAGAACCTTATACGAGGAATTTTCCCAGTTTCGCCCTTGTGCCTACAACGGTTTTAACCTGTTGCTGGAACAGCTCAATTTACTGGAAACGTTGGCGGCAACCCCAAAGAGCCAGCAATATTATCATGCTTTTCTGAACGCACTCAGGCAAGATGGCGGGCTGGCTCTTTTTGAGAACTATCCAGTTTTGGGACGACTTGTGGCAATGACCATAGAATTTTGGGCAGAAGCCACTGCTGAGCTGCTCGCCCGTCTCCAAAGCGATCGCCGAGAACTCGAACAAATCTTAGGCAGCACCCTAGGACAGGTGAGCTATCTGAAAAGTTCCCGTTCTGACCTCCACAATCGCGGTCGTTGCGTCTGGATTTTATCCTTTGACTCAGGTCAAACGCTAGTTTACAAACCCAAGAATTTAGGCTTAGAAGTCGCTTACAACCAGTTTCTGCACTGGTGCAATCAGCATGATGCTCCTTTGCCGTTTAAGGTGCTTAAATCTTGGGATCGCGGTGCTTATGGCTGGGTACTGGATTATGTAGAACCTTTACCTTGTGCCGATCCTGACGCCGCCCAGCGTTTCTACCAGAGAGCAGGGATGTTGTTGTGCGTTCTCTATCTACTCGGCGGTAATGATTGCCACTACGAAAACCTAATCGCTCACGGCGAACATCCGCTCCTGGTAGATGTGGAAACCCTGATGCACCCCCAAGCCCAGGCGATCGCTGGCTCGCCCCAAGCCCTGCTAGAAACTAGGGATAGCCGTCTGTTTTGGGACTCGGTGCAGCGTACCGGACTGCTACCGCGCTGGGAATTTAGTTCAGACCGCCGCATTGCCTACGATCTCAGTGGTTTAGGTAGTGTCAGCGCCCAACCCTTCCCTGGGAAACGACCGCGATGGCAGTTCGTCAATACGGATGAAATGTATCTCACTAAGGAAAATGAGCGATTACCCCAACAAAACAATGTCCCAATTTGCAATGGTGTAGCTCTCTCGCCCAACGACTATCTAGAAGAGATCGTGGCGGGATTTGAGCAAATGTATCGCTTTTTCTGTGCCAAACGGCAAGCCTTACAGGATGCCCAAGAACTTCAGACTCAGTTGCGATCGCAGTCGGTACGGTTTATTTTTCGGGCGACTCAACTGTATGAAACCCTGTTGGAAAGGACTCTCGCTCCTGAATATCTTCGGGATGGTGCCGATCGCAGTATTGAATTAGATATTTTAGCCCAAACCTTTCTTAACGCCGCAGACAAGCCTCCAGCTTGGGAACTGTTGTCTGCCGAACTAGCGGCAATGGAGCAAATGGACATTCCCTACTTTGGCACGCTCTCCAGCAGCGATGTGCTGACGGTGGGCGTGGCTCAACCCCTATCGGGCTATCTCAAACAATCGAGCTACAGTCAGTTTTGCCATCGCCTCCACTACCTGAATCAGCAGGATTTGGCTTGGCAGGTGGCGGTGATTCGCGGCAGTTTTTCTGCTCGCATCGCCCAAACCGAAGTCAGGCGATCGCCTAATCCTGTCTTTTCCTCGATTGCTACTGACTCGGAGTTGCTTCCCCTCGCAGCAACAGATTTAATCGCTAGCGCCCAAACTCTGGCTGAGGAGATTCAGGTGAGAGCGCTCCGGGATGAACTGGGAACAGTAAGCTGGATGGGATTGAGCTATGTTGCCACGGCCGAACAGTTTCAATTTCAACCCCTAGGAGATAGCCTTTATGATGGTCGCTGTGGCATCGCCCTGTTTCTCGCCGCACTAGAAAGAGTAAGCGGAAAATCTTACCAAAACTTGATTTCAGCCACACTGGCTCCTCTGCACCAGCGACTTTACTCGCGCGATCGCGCTATGACTGAACAATGGCTACGGCAGATCGGTATTGGTGGCGCCACTGGACTCGGCTCCATCATCTATACTTTTGTGAAATTGAGTCAGTTCCTGGAAGCGGATTTTTGGCTGGAAGCCGCCGCTAGGGCAGCCAGTTTCCTGACCCCAGAACGGATTAAACGCGATCGCCAGTTAGACATTATTGGTGGCTGTGCGGGGGCGATTTTGGGCTTACTGGCGCTCTCCAACCAAACTGGGGATACGGCTGTGCTAGAAAAAGCGATTCTTTGTGGAAAGCATCTGGGTGAGGAACAGATTAGCCAGGATAACCAACCCAAAGCCTGGAGAACTCTTGCTGATATCCCGCTAACGGGCTTTTCCCACGGAGCAGCAGGAATAGCCTATGCTTTATTGCGCTTGTACGCAAAAACGGGAATTTCGGCTTATCTGGCTGCTGCACGCGAGGGAATAGCTTACGAAACTCATTTATTTACTCCTAGCGCCCAGAATTGGCCAGATTTGCGGATAGCGACCAAACCGCCTCACTTTGCCGTAATGTGGTGTCACGGCGCCACAGGCATCGGCTTAGGAAGACTAGGCGGTTTAGCTATAGAAGCGTCTGAGGCGATTTATCAGGATATAGAAGTGTCTTTACAAACTACACTAAACTATGGATTGAGAGGAGTAGATCATCTCTGCTGTGGCAATTTTGGTCGTTTAGAACTGCTGCTCGTGGCAGGGCAAAAACTTTCTCGTCCTGAGTTGGTCGAAACAGCGTTACTACAAGCCAACAACAGAATTTGGCGATCGCGCCACACTGGAGGCTATCAACTGTTTGGCAATCTACCCCAAACTACTTTTAATCCTGGTTTTTTTCAAGGAACTGCTGGTATTGGTTACGAGTTACTGCGCTTAGCCTATCCCGAAATTTTACCCTCAGTCTTATTGTGGGAATAAGACTGTACTTTGCTCCGATAGCATGATGTTTCTGCTGTTTTTTCCTGAATTTTCCCGAAAAAAAGGATCGATATGAAATCAGATTTTTTTAACAGAATACCGACGAAAATGATTGGTGCCTTTGAGGAATTGAAGTCTTTTTCTTTTCATCCTAGTTTCGATCGATTCAATTTAATGAAAATTCTCTTATTTCGTCAGTTGCTCGAACAGTATAAAATTGAATCAAAAGGGGTTATTCACTTAGGAGGACATCTAGGAGAAGAATTATTAATGTACGTCTTGACTGGCTTTACCAAAATTCTTTTAGTAGAACCGCACCCCCAAGTTTTTCATCAATTGGAAAAGTTCGCCAAGCAACTTAATACTTGTCTTAATGAAATCCAGGTTTTTTTTAATTGTTCTGTTGATTGTCAAGTCGTAGCAATTCCCTGTGCGATCGGAGATAAAAAAGGAATATCTGAACTATTTGAATTGTCAGATACCGCTCTTTCCTCTACTCTAAAACCTACCAAGGTTTTCTTGGATTCCTTAGCCGATCGGGGAAAAAACAATCAACCTAAATCTGCTGGAAAAATACCTGTCAAAACCTTAGATGATTTGCTGCAAAATTTGCCTAATAAATGGCAATTAGAAGACTTTAATTTTCTCTGGATGAACATTCAAGGTGCCGAACTATTGGCTTTAAATGGAGGAAAAAATGCCATCAAACAACTTGATTACATCTTTCTCGAAACTGATTTTGAAAAACGGTATGAAAATTCTCCATCTCCCGAAGAAATTGATAGTTTATTAAGCCACTGGGAATTTTCTCCCCAGTGGAAAATAATGTCTCCTCATAGTCAAACACTGGGCATGACTTTATATATTAAAAATCATCTTTGCTGAAATAAGCTTGTCTCGCTCGATCCCCTAACTCCAGTAATAAACCTTTTCGCGATCCCGGGAAAGTGCTAAAGATCCGCCAATGGTGATTCTCGTTTCATTACCTAATATATCAGCAATACAATGAAGAATGCTGCCCCCTTGAAAAATAACCAGATCGCCAATCTCAGGAACGATAATTTTTCGCGGAAATTTATCTATGCTTTGTTTCGCTTCTCTAATTTTTTCACGATCTGTTTCTGACTTTTTTAGTCGCTCTGCTGGTAGATCGTAAAGAATAAGTTCTCCTCCGGCTTCTGCTTTATTGACGACAACAAAGTAACTAAGTCCATCGACTAATTGGGCAATCTCTTTTAAGTAATTATACGCTGAATCGTGTAAAAATTCGTTGCCGATATGAATAGGAATTCCGCCGTGATTGGGATAAGCAAATCGAATTGTTGCTGGCGTGTAAGCCCTACCCTGTTCCCCCGGCAATTCGACTGCCTTATTTCCGGAAAGTTGACGGACTATCGACTTAATAGTTGCTTCAAAATCCGTGGGAAAAATTTCCTTTAGCTCGGCTCTGAATTTCTCTGCTGCTGCGAAATAATCGGATTTATCGTTACCCTGAGCGACTAAAATTTTTCCCCAGGTTTCTCCATAGGGCGTGGGATAGAATCCTGTTTTTTTGGTAGCTAATTTTGTTTTAAGAGCGAGCATTTCTGCTTGAGAAAATACGCCAGTGACAACTATACCTTCTAGTTCACCTTGGTAAGTTTGACTGATGACATCTGAGTATTTGTTTATTGATTCACCCTTAATTATAATCCACTTTTCTGGGACTTTAAGCATTTTAATCTTCCTGCTTACTCACCTAAATTTAATTGCTCAAATTGGTAGTTTTTTAAGCCCAATAGTGAATTTTTTCTTCGTCTTGGGATAAGCCGACAAATCCTCCAATGCTATAGCGAATCTTGCTACCTTTGACTTCAGAAACTGCGTGCCAAATACAAGCGCCATGAAAAATAATTAAATCGCCAACTTCTGGATCGTAACGCCTTTGCTGACATTTTTCTAGGTCTAGCTTTTCTTTGGGAATTGTCAACTCCTTTGGCAAGTCATCGTAGAGAATTAGTTCTCCACCTTGTTCGGGTTTGTCGATGACTAAATAATAACTCAGGCAGTTCTTCAGTTTAACGATTTCATGTAATTGTTCAAACCCTGGTAAGTTAATAAATTCGTTACCTTTATGCAAGCCAATTCCGCCGCGATCGGGATAGGTAAATCGAATTTGAGCGGGAGAATAAGCGTTATCATTTTTATGAGCAACTTCAACCTGGCGTCCGCCTGAAAGTTCTTTAAAAATAGCTGTAATGGTAGATTCGTAATCAGGATTGAAAATAGCAGTTAACTCATTTCTTAGTCTAGCTGCATCTTGAAAGTATGAGGTTGTATCGCTACCATTAGCAGTCAAAACTGCTCCAATTAAGTCCCCATAGCGCTGTTGGCTACACAGTTGCGATAATTCCTCTTTTTTACGATCTAAATTTTGTTTAACTAGAAACATTTCTGCCTGAGTAAAAACCTGCTTGATGTGTATGCCATCAATTTCTCCCCGATAAATTTGATTAATACCATCAGGGTAGTTAGCTAAATCGCTAACCTCAATCTTTACCCATTTTTCTGTTAAATTTACCATCTTTATTTATTGTTATTTGCGGCATTATAGTGTTTCTCTTCAGGATGAGGAATAATGTCTGGGCGCAAGCTTTGCCCCTATACATTTGGCTATACCTCACGCTCTGAGGATCTGCTATAGTCTCAAATTGAATCATAGCAGCAAGTAGTCACACAGAAGCTTTTGTCTGTGTAAGCTTTTGTAAAACATTTCTAGTTCTCTGGGGTAAGCTGATTTGTCCTAATTGATACTAATAGCTATTAGTACTCTATAAAGCTTGATAGCTATAGATTGATATTGTCAAAAAACAAATTAGTCTCATAGTTATTAAAAAATAATAGCACTAAATTATACATAAATTAGGTATTGATAAAGATAAATAATTGATTAAATTTGACAAGCAAATAGATAAGTCATAAAATCAAGCCAAGTCGATAAAAAAATTGACAACAAAGTTAAGGAAATATTAACGTCTAGTAGAAAGGAAAAACAAGTGTCTAAACAAGGGTTCGTAGATTTCATTCAAAAAGTTACCAAAGCAGAAGATAAAAAAGCATCAAAACACCCATTGACGGGGACAATAGGTAACTTCGATCGCAGCCTCAGTGGTGAAGCCAAAGTCAATGCAGTAGCTAAACAACTGGCTACAGCAGCTAAAAGCGAAGGCTTTGATGTCAGCGAAGCTGACGTAAAAGCATATATGGAAGACCTGAAGAATAAGTATGAAAGCGATCCGATGACAGCAGCAATGATGGATTCTTTCTGCAATTCGACTTGCCACATCGGAACAGCAGTAGGCAGTTAAGCTCTTGATTAATTCACTGGATTAATTCACTGGTTTTCCGTACGTCTGATCTGCTGTGAGTTGTTAAAGTTTGGGTCTAAGTGAAGACAGCAACTAACTTTTTCTCAGGATCGAATCGATCGACTAAAGTTATCTTGCTCGGTGGTTTAAGAAAATAATTCTCAGAAGAAAAGATGCACGGAAGCTTTCTGAATTGTTCTGCCTAATGAAAAACAAAAAAAGCCGAAAAATTGGTACCTTTTTATTAAAAGTGTGGGTAGTTCACTACCAACTCGATCAACATATACTAAACCATAATGATTCAGTCGCCTGTCGTTAAATCGCTTTATAATTTTGCTACAGTCAATGCCGAGGAAGTAGCTCAGGTGTATCCAAACGGGATACAGGATATTTGCGATCGCCAAATTGATGGCTTGATTATCGAAAATATCCTGAATCCAACCGAGATAGGTAAGGTCGTTAGCCAGTTAAACCGGAAAGGACCATTGGAAGGGTCGCCCTTTGGAGACATTCTGATTTACGGACCCGCACTCTACGTTTCGAGCGAAGACACGGGAAAATATTGCCAGGAAGCAGTGGAATTTCGCCATTTTTGTCGCCAACTCTTTAGTGGTGGCAGGGACTTCGAGAGGCGTATGAGTGAGGTGCTATCGACCCTCTCAGGCGGACGGGTAGTTGAATTACCAAAAGCCGCCGATGGTTCTGAATATACGCCAGCCAGTATCCGAGTCTTAGAAACCGATCAATTCATGGGTTGGCATTTCGAGAACCAGTTTTTGCACTGCACTCCAGGCTACAGAGAATTAATCAACAAAATTGAACTCAGCGATCATCTTGCCTACTTCGTAGTGCTGAGCGATCCTGAAGCAGGAGGCGAGTTGGTTCTCTACGACATTCAATGGCACGAAACCGAGTGGACAGATAGAGAAAACGGCGGTCGGGGGTGCAATGGAACGATTAACGGTAGACCGCTTGCAGAGGTAATGGAAGAATATTCGCAAATGACCATCAGCCCAAAACCAGGTTCTCTGGTGATTTTTGATGGTGGACGAATTTTGCATCGCGTCTCGGCGGTAAAAGGCAAGCGCCGTCGCATCACCATTGGTGGGTTTGTTGCCTTCTCCCGCCAGCGAGAAAAAGTATTTTACTGGAGCTAATCTAACAGAGGTGAATGCAATTGCCAGGGGAGACGTTAGTCGATAGGTTAAGACAAAGGGCAGCAGCACAGCCCGAAAAGAGAGTTTACACCTTTGTGCGGGAAGAAGGTATCGAAGCAGATAGTCTCAATTACAAACAGCTAGACCAGCAGGCTCAAGCGATCGCCAGCCAACTCCAAAGCTTAGGAGAAATTGGCGATCGCGCCCTGCTGCTATATCCGCCAGGGCTAGACTTCATCGCGGCTTTCTTCGGGTGCTTGTACGCTGGTGTAGTAGCAGTTCCGGGGTGTCCCCCAAAAGCCAATCAATCCCTGAGCCGGATTAAAGCGATCGCCACTGATGCAAATCCGCGCTTTGTGCTAACAACGAAGAGCTTATCTACCCATCACGAACGCTGGCGTAGCCAATTACCTGAGTTAGCCACCTTACCCTGGCTAGAAACCGACGCGATCGCTCCAGAAGAGCGGCAACAGTGGCAGCCACCAATATTAAATCCCCAGAGCCTGGCGCTACTTCAGTATACTTCTGGCTCCACCGGAACCCCAAAAGGAGCGATAGTAACTCACGCCAACCTGCTGATTAACTGCGAAGACTTGGATCGCGGCTGGAAACACGACCCAGACAGCATCATCGTCAGTTGGCTGCCCACATTTCACGATCTCGGACTCATCTACGGCGTGATTGAACCCCTCTACAAAGGCTGTTCCGCCTACCTCATGTCTCCCATGTCCTTCCTGTTGCGTCCGAGTCGCTGGTTACAGGTAATTTCCCAGTACCAAGCCACCCATAGCGCTGCCCCAAACTTTGCTTACGACCTCTGCGTGCGTAAAATAAAGCCTGAAGAGAGATCCCGTCTAAATTTGACCACCTGGCGCATGGCATTAAACGGTGCCGAACCCGTTCGCGCTAGCGTCTTGAAAGAATTTGCCCAAACCTTTGCCCCTTGTGGCTTTGACCTAAGTGCTTTTTGTCCCGGCTACGGCTTGGCAGAAGCCACATTGAAAGTAGCCGCCGTCCCCCAAGAAGACCCCCCCCACTTTTATGCCGTTGACTCAGAAGCCCTGAAACAAAATCAGATTAAGCCACCCCAAGCCGATCGCCCCGTGCAAACCTTAGTCGGCTGTGGCAGGAGCGAAATTGACACCCAGATTCGCATCGTCGATCCTCAAACCTTGAGGCAATGTCCCCCAGACGCGATCGGCGAAATTTGGGTTTCCGGGGCAACAGTGGTTCGCGGCTACTGGAATAATCCTGCTGCCACGACTGAGACCTTTCAAGCCTATCTCGCAGATACGGCAGAAGGACCATTTTTGCGGACGGGAGATTTAGGATTTCTTCACGACAGACAACTATTTGTCACCGGACGCCTGAAGGAAACAATCCTGATTCAAGGACGCAACCACTATCCCCAAGACATCGAGCTAACCGTCGCCAATTGTCATCCTGCTTTAGTTTCGGGAGGAGTAGCCGCTTTTTCCGTAGACAAAGACGGAGAAGAACGATTAGTAGTAGTTAGCGAAATTCAGCGCCACCATCGGCGATCGCTCAATCCCGCAGACGTCTTGACCCAGATTCGTCAAACCGTAGCCGCCGAACATGACCTGCGGGTACAAGCAATTGCCCTGATTAAACCCGGAACCTTACCGAAAACCTCTAGTGGTAAAATCCAGCGTCGCGCTTGCCGTCAGCAGTTTTGTCAGAACCAGCTAGTCCGAATCGAGGACTAAACCGTTGTGCCAGTCGAGGAGTTAATTGATGCTTTCCCCCGCCGAGATCGAACAGTTTCAGCAAAAAGGATGGGTAGGTCCGCTAACTATTTTTTCCCCCGAGCGAATTGCCGCCGTCAAGCATTGTTTAGAAACCCATAGTCGCCTGATTGTAGAAGCCAACGGGCAGGAAATTCTCGGATTCTACAACAATGTCATGAACATGGACACCCCTCGCGACCAGCACTTGTTCCATCGGTCGCTAGCCGACCTGTTCAAAGATTGTCGGCTAGTGAAGCAATTAAATCAAATTGCCGGTCCAGACTTACTCCTCTGGTATACAAACGTATTTTGTAAATTACCCGGACAGGGAGAAATTAAATGGCATCAAGCAATTGAATACTATACCTCCAGTGACATTGACTATCAGAAAAAAACCCTCGTTTATGCCCCCGATGAAGCCCCGATCAATCTCACCGTTTGGGTAGCATTAGAAGATGCTGACCTAGAAAACGGTTGTCTGCGCTTTGCCAATGGTTCCCATCGCAAAACCTTTCCCATCATCCCAGGCGCGCGTCCTGCCCAAGAAGGAGTTTTTGCTGGCATTAGCGCCCATAAAACCGTTTGGCAGCGCGAGCAAAAATATTCTCTCGCTTATGACTTTGACGAACAGGACTGGGAACTGGAAGCAGTTCCGGTCAAAGCTGGACAGGCAGTTATCTTTACAGAGAAGGTCATGCACAGTTCTTTGCCGAATCGCTCAAACCGCCGTCGTTTAGCCATTATTGGTCGTTACGTGCGTCCCAGTACCCAAGTATATCCCTATCGCCGACAGGGAGATTTTATTGACGAAAACGGACACAATATCGCACGGCATTACTGTATTTTAGTGTCAGGTGAGGATCGATACGGACATAACGTCGTCAGAGATTGGCATAACTTAGACCCGATCGAAGTGGAATTTCAACAGATGTCGAACCGAGTACGCTTCGGTCAAGTAGAGATTCCTGAAGATAAACGGCAACTGGAAATTTATGGCTTAGAAAAGCAAGCAATTCAGGGAGATTGCACCGAAGCCGAACCGAATCCGATGTTACATCCACGCCAGTATATTCAGTGGCAAGCCTGGAATCAATATCGCGGACTATCTAAAACTGAAGCCATGGGACGCTATAGCCAACTTGTCGTGAAGTTGCCCGCCAAAGCAGTTCCCTCAGAAGGATTAAAATCGGGGCAAGGAAAATTTTCCAGACGCACCGCCACCGATATCCAAGCCTGGCTATTGGCTTATTTAGGAGAACTGCTAGAACTCTCCACCGATGAAATCGATCCGGCTAGTTCTTTTCAAAGTTATGGGTTATCCTCAGCAGAAGGAGTTGGATTAATTCGGGATCTCAGTGACTGGCTCGGAGAGACTCTCACCCCACCCCTGCTGTTTGACTATCCCACCGTAGCGGCTTTATCTGCCCATTTAGCAGCAAAAGCCCCGATCGCCAACAAAGAGTAAGAAGGAGAGAGGCGTGGAACCCATTGCGATTATTGGCATCGGCTGTCGCTTTCCCGGAGCGAACAATCCCCAAGAATTTGGTCAGCTACTCAAGAATGGCATAGATGCGATCGGCGAAGTTCCCCAAAATCGCTGGTCAGTAGAGGACTACTATCATCCGGAACCCGCGACTCCGGGAAAAATGAATACCCGTTGGGGAGGATTTTTAGCCCAAGTTAGCTTATTCGATCCGAGCTTTTTTGGCATTTCTCCTCGGGAAGCCAGCCGTATCGATCCTCAGCAGAGGCTGGTTTTGGAAGTAAGTTGGGAAGCCTTAGAAGATGCCGCGATTAGCCCCGATTCTCTGGCAGATAGTCAAACGGGGGTATTTATTGGCATTGGCAACTACGACTATGGTCGTCTTTTGTGCCAGGATGAGTCCCGCATCGATTCCCATCACGGCACGGGACTCACCCTGAGTTTGGCAGCCAATCGAGTTTCCTATTTCTTGAATCTACACGGACCATCAATGGCGATCGAAACCGCCTGTTCCTCGTCCTTAGTCGCCGTCCACACCGCCTGTCAAAACCTGCGGAACCGAGAGTGCGAGATGGCTCTGGCAGGGGGAGTGAGCTTAATGCTACTACCCGACATGACGATTACCTTTTCTCAGGCACGCATGATGTCCCCCGATGGGCGTTGCAAAACCTTCGATGCGGGAGCAGATGGTTACGTTCGTGGAGAAGGCTGCGGTATGCTCGTACTCAAGCGCCTGTCCGACGCCGTCGCCTCCGGCGATCGCATTTTAGCCGTTATTCCCGGGTCTGCTGTTAACCATGATGGACTTAGCAATGGCTTGACGGCTCCCAACGGTTTAGCCCAACAAGCGGTCATTCGTCAAGCCCTATGTCAGGCAGGGGTACTCCCAGCAGAAGTCAGCTATGTCGAAGCTCATGGTACGGGAACAGCATTAGGAGACCCCGTAGAAATTCGGGCGCTCCAAGCAGTTTTAGGGGAAGGTCGCCAAACCGGGCAAAGTTGCTCGATTGGGTCAGTTAAAACCAATATCGGTCATTTAGAACCAGCAGCAGGCATTGCCGGGCTGATTAAAGTCGTCCTCTCGCTACAACAGGAAGCCATCTTTCCCCATCTGCACGTCAAGCAGCTCAATCCTTATCTAGAGCTAGCCGGAACCCCCTTCACCATCCCCAAAACCTATCAGCCCTGGCAACCCAAGAACGGACGGCGGATTGCTGGAGTCAGTGCCTTTAGCTTTGGCGGCAGCAATTGTCATCTGATTGTCGAAGCTGCCCCACCTGTTACCAGCCAAGAGCAGAACAGCGATCGCCCCTGCCACCTGCTCGCCATCTCCGCGAAAACCGAACCAGCGCTACAAGCGTTAGCCCAGCGCTATGAGACGTTTTTAGCCAATCATCCCCAAGCTTCCCTAGGCGAGATCTGCTTTACTGCCAATACGGGGCGTTCTCACTTTAACCACCGATTGACCGCCGTCGCCACAACTACAGACCAGTTGCACCAGCAACTCCAGGCATTTAATCGAGGACAGGAAACCCCAGGAGTCGCAACTGGTACAGTGAAACGGGGCAAGAGTCCCCAGATCGCCTTTTTGTTTCCCGGGCAAGGATCGTCGTACATCGGCATGGGACGTCAGCTTTACGAGACAGAGCCGAGGTTTCGCGCTATTCTCGACCACTGTAATGAAATTTTGCGCCCCGAACTGGAGCAACCCCTATTAGAAGCCCTTTATCCCACCGCAGAGACTAACGCAAAATTACTAGAAACCACAGCTTATGCCCAACCCGCCCTGTTGGCGATCGCCTATGGATTGTCTGAACTCTGGAAATCCTTTGGGGTAGAACCCCAGGCTGTCCTGGGTCACAGCCTGGGAGAGTATGCCGCCGCCTGTATCGCTGGCTCATTTAGCCTAGAAGCCGGATTAAAACTCCTGGCTCAACGGGGTCGTCTGATGCAAAAATTGCCGACTGGCAGAGGAATGGTAGCCGTCTTTGCCTCTGTAGAAACCGTAGCCGCCGCTATCCCAATCAACACCAAAACCGTTACCATTGCGACCCTGAACGGACCGACCCATACCGTGATTTCTGGGGAAAGACAAGCCCTGGAGTCCGTAGTGGCGACACTAGCTGCTCAAGGCATTAAAACCCGAGTTTTGCCCGTTGCTGGCGCTTTCCACTCCCCTTGGGTTGAACCCATCCTCGACGAACTGGAACAGGCGGCTAACGCGATCGCCTCACAAGCACCGCGAATTCCCCTGGTTTCTAACCTAACTGGAGAGATCCTGCCGACGGACTGGAAACCGACAGGACAGTACTGGCGTCAACAGGCTCGAAATCCCGTCCGATTTATGGCTGGCTTCCAAACTTTACTCAACCAGGGCTATGACCTGTTTGTGGAAATTGGTTCTCAGTCGATTTTAAGCAGGATCGCTCAAAGCTTCAGCACGGCAACCTGCTTGCCCTCTCTCATGTCCGACCAGTCTGACTGGCAGGTACTGCTGGAGAGTTTAGCCTCTTTATACCGTCGAGGTGTCTCTGTCAACTGGACTGCTGACGGTCGTGCCTACACCCGTCGTCCACTATCTCTGCCCACCTATCCCTTCCAAAGACAGCACTACTGGATCGAGCGATCGCCGACAACTGCCAGCAAACCCTCCGAACGGCGATCGTCGCCAGCCAAAATGCTGCCAGAAACTCAGCCCGAGCGCATGACAGAACCCACGCGCCGAGGGGAAATTGTCGCCCAATTACGCAATTTAGTGGGGAACTTACTCCACATTCCCTTTGACCGAGTAGACCCAGATACACCATTTCTAGAAATGGGCGCAGATTCTTTAGTCCTGGTAGATGCCATCCGGGCAATTGAAAAGACCTATAAACTCAAAATTGCCCTCAATCAGTTATTTGCGGAGTGGAAAACGATCGATGCCCTAGCTGCCTACATTGATGAGCAGCAATCCCCCACCCCATCAGCCCCAGAGACCTCAGCCGCCCCCCTCTCAGAAACAGCTACTGAGCGAATCATGGCACAACAGTTGCAGGTCATGTCACAGCAGCTAGCAATATTGCAAGGGCAAAAGGGAACGCCTTCACCCCCGTCAGGAAATAGGCTAAACCCTAGCCTCCCCGATCGCCAAACAGTCCCTCAGTCCCCCAAACAAGCCACAGCGATCGCTCCTAGCCTGTCCCCTCCAGGACAAAAACTGACTCGCCGACAGGAACAGCATTTAGCCTCTTTAATTGAGCGCTATACTCGCAAAACCCGAAAATCGAAGCAACGAGCAGCAACCTCTCGCCCTATTCTCGCCGATAGCCGTGCCTGTGCCGGATTCCGTCCTTCGATTAAAGAAATGCTCTATCCCATTGTCGGAGAGCGGGCAGCAGGCGCTAAATTCTGGGACATCGATGGCAATGAATATTTGGATATTACTATGGGTTTTGGCGTATTGCTGTTCGGTCACAATCCTCCCTGTATTGCCGAGGCAATGCAAAATCAGCTACAACAGGGTTTGCAGATTGGTCCCCAGTCGAATCTCGCCGCCGATGTCGCCCGATTAATCAGCGATTTGACCGGAGTCGAGCGGGTTTGCTTTTGTAATTCAGGAACAGAAGCGGTGATGACAGCCCTGAGACTGGCTCGCACGGCAACCGGACGGCGCAAGATTGCCCTATTTGCTGGTTCTTATCACGGTCACTTTGATGGCGTCTTGGCAGTGCAACAGCCAGGAGAATCTACCCCTGTACCCCTAGCCCCCGGAATTTCTCCGAACGCGATCGCCGACGTTCTGGTCTTGGAATACGACAATCCCGACACTTGGGAACGCCTGTACCAACACGAGCAGGACTTAGCCGCCGTGTTAGTCGAACCCGTCCCCAGTCGTCGCCCCGACATCCAGCCCCAAGCCTTCTGGAAACAGTTGCGAGAATTCACCCGTAAGGCGGGAATTGCACTGATTTTTGATGAAGTGCTGCTCGGATTCCGGATTCATCCCGGTGGCGCTCAAGCCTGGTTTGGTGTAGAAGCCGATCTTGTAGCTTATGGTAAGATAGTCGGCGGTGGCTTACCCATTGGTGTAGTTGCTGGGAAAGCAGCTTACCTGAATGCCATTGATGGTGGTTTGTGGAATTATGGGGATGCTTCCTACCCAGAAGCAGAGAAAACGTTTTTTGCCGGAACCTTTAATAAAAATCATCTGGGAATGGCGGCAGCGCGAGCCGTACTTCTAGCCCTCAAACAGCGCGGACCTAGCTTGCAGCAAGAATTAAACGATCGCACCGCCCGATTAGCTCAGCGACTCAACGCCTATTTTACCGGCCAACAGATCCCCATAGAGTTAGTGCATTTTGGCTCTTTGTTTCGCTTCTCCTCCAGCGAAAACATCGATTTGCTCTACTATCATCTGTTGGAAAAAGGGGTTTATCTTTGGGAAGGACGCAATGGCTTTCTGTCTGTAGCTCATACGGATGAGGATCTTGAATTTCTGATCGCAGCAGTTAAAGCTAGTGTTGAAGAACTTCGAGACGGCGGCTTTTTTGGCGATCGAGTTGGAGAGGTAGTGGATTCACTTCCACTGACGATCGCCCCCAGCCAAATCTGCGCTCGCCTTGCTCCTTTGACGGTACCACCGGAACTGGAAACCTATCCCAATGCCTTCCACCACCTGGAAAAATTGAGTTTGGCTTGGGTGGTACAAGCGTTCGGCAAAATGGGCTGGCAGTTTGAAGAAAAAACCTTCTCCACCCCAGCCTTGGCGAAACAATTAGGAGTGGTTCCATCCCACTATCGATTGTGCGATCGCTTACTGGAGATCTTGGCAGAAGAGGGGATACTGCGGCAAACTCAATCGGGCTGGGAATTATTGCAGGTTCCGGAAATTTCAGCTCCGCAGACATTAGCCAAGACGGTACGCTCTGAATTTCCGCAGCTAGAGGCAGAACTAAGCTTGTTGAATCGCTGCGGGGCAGAACTGGCGTCAGTTTTGCGAGGAGACTGTCATCCTCTACAGCTATTATTTCCCCAGGGCGATTTAACAGCAGCAACAAACTTATATCAAAGATCGCCAGTGGCGCGAATGCTAAATACCTTAGTCGCAAAAGTGGTGAGTTTAGCCGTTGCCTCAGCGAACCGTCCGCTCCGTATCCTAGAAGTAGGTGCTGGCACAGGCGGAACCACATCTTATCTACTTCCATCCCTCAACGGCGATCGCGTCGAGTATACGTTTAGCGACGTTTCCCCACTATTCCTCGCCAAAGCCCAGCAAAGGTTTCGCGACTATCCCTTCGTCGAGTATTGTACCCTAGACATTGAACGAGACCCCAGTAGCCAAAACATTAGCCCGCATCAGTACGATATTATCGTGGCAGCTAACGTATTGCACGCCACGGAAAATTTGCGCCAAGGGTTAAAGCACATTCGCCAGTTACTGGTTCCAGGAGGCTTGCTGGCGATCGTTGAGGGAACGATGCGTCAGCGCTGGCTCGATTTAATCTTCGGGCTAACGGAAGGCTGGTGGAAGTTTACCGACACCGATGTGCGCCCCTCTTATCCCTTACTTCCGGCTTCCCAGTGGCGAACCCTCTTGTGGGAAACTGGCTTCAGAGATATCTGCGTTCTTCCTGAAGATGCAGGGATACCATTTCCCCAACAATCAGTCACGATCGCTTGTTCTCCACGCCAATTCCCCTTAACTAAAGCACAACAGCAACTTTGGGTACTCGCACAGCTACAAAAGCAAGGATCGATTGCTTACAATGAATCGATCCGTCTAGAACTGCGGGGTACCTTGCAAGTCGCCGCTTTGCAGCAAGCTCTACAGCAACTCGTTCATCGTCACGAAGCGCTGCGAATCCGCATTAGTGAAGGAGGAGAAGCGCAGGAAATTTTACCGACTTTAACCCTGAACTTGCCTTTAATTGAAGTTTCCGAAGCTAGGGAAAAGGCGGCTGAATGGGTGCAACAACAGGTGCGTCAGCCGTTTAATCTCAGCCAGGAACCTTTGTTGCGGGTTCAAATTTTGCAGCTAAGAGAAAACTACCACTGGCTAGTTCTCACCGTACATCATCTCGCTATCGATGGCTGGTCAATTGATGTTATTTTACGAGAGTTAGGCGAGTTATATTCAGCATATTGTCAGCAGGTTTCCCCCCAACTCGAAACCCCCGTTCCCTTTAGCGACTATTTGAAAGCTCAGTTTAATCAGCGCGATCGTTTGGCGGAAGACAAAGCCTATTGGCTGGCAGAATATGCTGATTCGGTTCCCCTGTTGTCTCTACCAACAGATTTTCCACGACCGACAGTTCAAACCTATTCAGGACGTCAAGAAAATCGCTTAATTGAGCTATCCTGCTGTCGTCAATTGCAAGGGTTCAGCCAACAGCAGGGATGTACTTTATTTATGGTACTACTAGCCTGTTTTAATCTTCTTTTACATCATCTTTCGGGTCAAACAGAATTTGCCGTAGGAATTTCGGCGGCGGGACAATTGGCGTTAGGATGGAAAAATTTGGTCGGCTACTGTGTCAATGTGCTACCTCTGCGCTGTCAGATTGCTGGAGAAACGTTTGTCGATTATCTCAATCGCCTCCAAAAGACAGCCTTATCAGCTTACGAACATCAGAATTATCCCTTGAGCGAGCTACTCGATGAGTTGAATCTCAAGCGCGATCCCAGTCGTCCCCCGCTAATTTCTGTTTTATTTAATTGGGATAAATTCGGGGAAGGGTTGAGATTTTCGCAATTAAATGTTAAAGCAGTCGATCATTTTTCGGGAGCAACAAAGCGGGATTTAACCTGGAATTTAACGACTACAGGAGAACAACTACGATTAACCTGCACGTACAATACTGACTTATTTAAACCGGAAACGATTCAAGATTGGAGCGATCGCTACGAATTTTTGCTGCGGACGGTGGTAGAAAATCCAGCGATTACCTTAACAGCAATCGAGCAACATTGGCAGGAATTAGACCAACGTAAACAACGCCAGAACGAACAAGCCCTGGAAGCCACTAAGCGCCAGAAATTAAAACGAGTCACTCGTAAACCGATTCAGGGAAGAGAAGGATCATGAAAGAGGCGATCGCCACTCTAAAAAAATACCAAACTCAAAGCATTTCTCACTCGACACGAACACTTTTCGACCATCCGATCGGAACGGGTCAAATTTTGCAGGAGTGGGACTGCGATCTAAATCTATGTCTGGCAGGGTATTTTCATTCTTTTTATGGCACAGAAGGAACAGGCAAAAAACGCATTCTTGACTTTAGCGAGCGTGAAAAAATTCAGCAAGAAATTGGCAGAGAAGCCGAAATTATTGTTTACTTATACTGGGTTTCTCGGCGCAAATTTTATTATCGCTGCAATGGCGACTATATTTGGGATCGATTAACCAATCAAAAGAGAAGCGTTACCAAAGAAATATTTAGACAACTTGTAATCCTTGACATAGCTAATTTGGTTGAAGAGTTTCCGCGTTGGAAGTATTTATTTGGCTGCGGTTTTTTAGTAGCGCGTCGGCGAACAACTTGCGCCATGCCTTACTTACCTGAAGTAGCTCATGAAAAGGTTAAAACACTGTTTAAAATTAGTCATCGTTAACTGAAATTAGAGATTATTAATGGATAAAATAAACTCAAATCAACCTGGATCTAAAAAAATAAAAGGTGTGAAACGTAAAGCTATTAATTTGTCTGAATATCGGTTAATTAATCCTCAATATTTTGACGCAGATAAGAAACTGCCTCTAGTGATTAAAGGAACCGTAGGCAAATTAAATTTAATAGACTGGGCGCGGGAAAATCATTCTTTTATTGAAGAAAATTTGTGCCAGCATGGAGGAATCCTCTTTCGAGGTTTTCAGGTCAAAGGAGTAGCCGAATTTGAGCAGTTTATCCAATCGGTATCGGAGACACTTTTAGACTATACCTATCGTTCTACACCCCGTTCTCCTGTTTTCGGAAAAATTCAAACATCAACGGAATATCCAGCTCATCAAGTTATTCCACTACATAATGAAATGGCTTACTGCCACAATTGGCCCCTAAAAATTTGTTTTTTTTGCGTTCAAGCTGCTGAAAACGGAGGAGAAACTCCGATTGCTGACAGTCGAAAAGTTCTCCAACGTCTTAACCCGAAAATTGTTGAAAAATTCGAGGAAAAAAAAGTCATGTATGTTCGCAATTACGGAGAGGGACTTGATTTAAGTTGGCAAACAGTTTTTCAAACCAACGATCCTTTAGCAGTGGAAAAGTATTGCGATCGTGCCGGAATTACCTTTGAGTGGAAACCTGGTAATCGTCTCAGAACTCAGCAGATTTGTCAAGGCGTTGCTACCCATCCAAAAACCAAAGAAAAGGTTTGGTTTAATCAGGCACATTTGTTTCATATTTCTAATTTAGTACCAGAAGTACAGCGATTCTTTTTAGCCGAATATGGAGAAACTAAACTGCCTCGCAATGCTTATTATGGAGATGGAAGCCCCATTGAATCCTCATTCCTCGATGAAATCCGCTCTGTTTATCAACAAGAAAGGATCGTTTTTCCCTGGCAGTCTGGCGATATTTTAATGTTAGATAATATGCAAGTTGCTCACGGACGCAATCCTTACAAGGGACAGAGAAAGGTTTTAGTAGGGATGGCAGATAATTACGCTAGAGAAAGAGAATAAAACTACCTCCATGATTCAGATCGAAAATTTCCAGGTTTTTCCTCAATGTATTGGCGATTGGCAAGGAAAATGGATCGCTTTAGATCCGAATGGACGAGAACTTTATCGTTTTACAAGTTTATTAAAGCAACGAATCATTGATAATCGCTGGGTACAAACCAATGAAAATAGCTATTCAGATGGACGACAGGAGATTCTGCATTTTGAGGGAACGGCGGTTAAACAGGGAACGCTATTACTAGAAAGTCCCGATTCGCCTTACGATCGTTTTGTGATGCTCGCTGAAGAACAGGGCGATAACCTAATTATTATTAGTGTTTCAGAGCGAACTACGGGTTTGCTATTAGCAACAGAAACGATTAATTTAGTCAGTAAAATAGAGCGCATCCGAACGTTGCAGCAATTTAAATCGACCGAGGGAAAGCTGAGGGGATTTACTCTGGTTATTGAGAAAAAATTGGCTGATGGGGCTGACGAACGATCGCGACAAGCTGGGGATAATTTCCCATAATAATTAACCAAAGATGCGAGTAGTAGATTAACCGCTTTCAATGCCAGCACTCTTTAAATGTTTAAATTCAGGGTAAGATGAAAAACCTTAAAATTCAAGAATGGTTTAGTCAGACAGCCGCAACATTTAGCCAGCAAATTGCGATCGCAAGCCTTACTCAAACAGTTACTTATGGCGAACTCGAACAGCGTACCAATAATCTCGCCAATTTTCTCCAGTCACAGCAAACACCAAAAGCAGCCCGAATTGCTATTTTGTCCGAGGATTCCCTTGAAGTTATTATCGCCGTTATTGCAGCATTAAAAGCGGGATGTGCTTTTGTTCCTTTATCAACCAATATACCCAGAAAACGACTAGAAACGTTGATTCAAGACATTTCTCCTCATTGGTTAATCATCGATGCCAAACAAGGGGAAAAACTCGCTAACTTGGGGTTAGATTGCACTAAACTAATTGTTTTAGGTGACTGGGAAAATCCACCGCAACTCGATTTAACTTTAAGCAAAGACTATGAGCAATACTGGAATATCGGCAAACCTAAAGACCGCTCAGAACCCGACGATTTATGTTATTTATACTTAACATCAGGTTCCACCGGAAAACCCAAAATGATTGCGGGTCGTTTAAAGGCAATCGCGCAGTTTATCCATTGGGAAATTAATCTGTTAAAGCTGCCCAAGAATGTGCGCGTCAGTCAACTCATTTCTCCGGCTTTTGATGCCTTTTTAAGGGATATTTTTGTGCCGCTTTGTTCGGGAGGAACGATTTGTATTCCCGATAGCTGGGAAACGATTGTAGATGCCAGAAAATTAGTTGATTGGCTCGAGCGGCAAAAAATTAACCTAATTCATTGCGTTCCTTCCCTCTTACGTTCGTTGCTAGCCCAAGACCTCAAACCAACACAGTTTAGCGCCTTGAACTATATTTTGCTATCAGGAGAAGTATTACTGGGAGCAGACATTCGTCGCTGGCGGTCAGTTTACGGCGATCGCGTGCAGTTAATCAACCTTTATGGACCCTCAGAGACAACTATGACCAAGTTTTTTTACCTGGTTAAGTCCTCTGATGAAACACGAAAAACCATTCCCATTGGTAAACCAATGGAAGGCGCGGCGGCTTTAGTGGTTGATGCCAACGGGAAAGTTTGTCCTCCTGGAATCGTCGGCGAAATTTATATTCGGACTCCCTATCGGACTTTAGGTTACTATCAGCAACCGCAACTAACACAAGAGGTTTTTATTGCCAATCCTTTTAGTAATAAATCAAACGATATAATTTATAAAACTGGAGATTTAGCCAGAATTTTAGAAGATGGTAACTTTGACTATGTGGGGCGCAAAGATCGGCAGGTTAAAATTCGCGGCGTTCGGGTTGAGTTAGGAGAAATTGAGAACGCCCTGCAACTGCATCCGGCGGTCAAAGAAGGTGTGGTTGTGGCTTGGGACGATCGCTACGGCAATAAATATCTCTGCGCCTATGTTGTCCTCAACAAAACTTTAGATTCCGCTCAATTAAGAGAATTTTTATTAGCCAGACTACCAGAATCCTTAGTTCCCTCAGCTTTCGCGATCGTGGAAGCCTTGCCGAGAACCATCAGTGGCAAAATCGATCGGCGATCGCTGTGCGAACCTACCCCAGCCCAAAGGACTCGTGCTTTCACTCCACCGAAAACCCCCTTAGAAGCTCAGCTAGCCCAGCTTTGGCAAGAAGTATTAAAAGTAGCGCAAGTAGGGGTAGAAGACAACTTCTTTGCACTAGGCGGTCATTCCCTGTTGGCAACTCAGTTAGTCTCCCGCATTGAGCGTAGCTTCCAGATTCAACTGCCCTTACGAGTCTTGTTTGAGTCTCCAAGCCTAGGCGTACTCGCTCAAACCATTCAAACCCTTCAAGCCACCCAAACTCCCTCAAAACAGCCCTTTCCCAGGATTTACCGACCCAGAAACCTACCCTTATCCTTTGCTCAGCAGCGCTTGTGGTTTCTCGATCGCCTCCTGCCCGACTCTAGCGCCTATAATATGCCGATGGCGGTTCAAATTCGGGGTCATCTCAATATTACCGCCCTAGAAAAGAGCCTCAACGAAATTATTCAGCGCCACGAAATTTGTCGCACCAAGTTCCAAACTGTTGCTGGAAGCCCAACTCAAATTATTGTTCCCCATTTAAGCTTAACCCTGGAGCCGCTCGATCTGACGACATTGCGAAACGAACAGCAGCAAGCCCAGGTTCAACAGCTAACCGCCGCCGCCAACGAGCCATTCGATCTCGCCACCGCACCTTTACTAAGAGCCAGCTTAGTGCAATTAAGCGATCGCCACTATATCCTCTTGCTGACGATTCACCATATTATCTTTGATGCCTGGTCGATGGGAATCCTGATTCAGGAATTAACTGCCCTTTATTCAGCCTTTTCCCAGGGAAACCCTTCTCCCCTAGCGCCCCTGAAGATGCAGTACGCTGATTTTGCTTGTTGGCAGCGACAGCAACTTAGCGAGGCTAACCTAGACAAGGCGCTAGCCTACTGGAAACAGAAACTAGAAGGAGACTTACCGCCGTTAACCCTGCCCGCAGATCGCCCCCGTCCCCCTATCCCCACCTTTAAAGGCGCTCGACAACCATTCCAGATTGACAACACCCTGACAGCGCAACTGAGACAACTCAGCCAACAGCAGGGAGCAACGTTATTTATGATTCTGCTGACCGCTTGGAAAATCCTGATTTATCGGTATACTTCTCAGGAAGACTTGCGAGTCGGAACCGCGATCGCGGGTCGTCCTGGGCCAGAAGTCGAATCATTAATTGGCTGCTTTGTCAATACCCTGGTATTGCGTTCGCACCTCTCAGGAGACTGCACGGTTTTAGCTGCCTTAGAACAGGTGCGAGAAGTCGCCCTAGAAGCCTACGCTCATCAGGAATTGCCCTTTGAGAAATTGGTCGAAGAATTACAGCCAGAGCGGGTTTTGAGTCACTCGCCCCTATTTCAAGTTGGCTTTGCCTTCTATGGCGATCGCCGACCCGATCTGACCCTAGAAGGACTGAGCCTGAATCCCATCAACGTTGATAGTGGTACGGCAAAGCTAGATTTAACTCTCTCACTGCGGGAGGAAGAAACGGGGCTAACTGGCTGGGTCGAGTATGCCACTGACTTATTTGATGTCAGCACGATTGAACGAATGCTTGGTCATTACCAAACCCTGCTCGTGGGTATGGTGAGGAACCCCGAACAGCGCCTCGATCGCTTACCCTTGCTCGCAACTCAGGAACGCCAACAACTACTTCAACAGTGGAACCAAACCCAGACTCCCTATCCCCAAACCCTTTGCTTGCACCAGCAATTCCAGCATCAAGTGGCACAAACGCCCGCATCCATTGCCCTTTTGTCTGAGGGGGTGCAGCTTACCTATGGGGAATTAAACCAGAAAGCCAATCAACTGGCTCACTACTTGCAGGATTTCGGCGTCAAACCAGAAGTGCGAGTGGGTCTGTACTTATCGCGATCGCCAGAAGCTATTATTGCCTTGTTCGCCATCCTCAAAGCAGGTGGGGCTTACGTTCCTCTCGATCCCAGCTATCCTCAGGAGCGCTTGGCTTTGATCCTGGACGATGCCCAAATTTCTGTCTTAATCAGCCAAGGTACTCACTTCCCTCTAGACTCAATTCTTACCACCCCCCAGCACATCGATCTAGAGCGCGATCGCGATCGCATTGCCCGAGCAAGCCAGGACAACCCGGAAAGCTCTGTTACCATCGATAATCTCGCCTATATCATCTACACCTCTGGGTCTACAGGCAAGCCGAAAGGAGTGCTAGTCGAACACCGGGGATTGGTCAATCTCGCCTTAGCTCAAATTCAGGCATTTGGGATCGAACCTAGCAGTCGCGTACTCCAGTTTGCCTCGCTTAACTTCGATGCCTCAGTCAGTGAAATTGCCATGACTTTGCTAGCCGGAGCTACTCTCTGTTTGTCAGTTTCCCCCTTGCCCTTGGTCGGCAAAGCCTTAACGAACCAACTGCGGGATTGGGCAATTAGCACAGTTACCCTACCACCCTCAGTCCTCGCCACCCTTCCGGTTGTAGACCTCCCTGCCCTCCAAACCCTGATCCTGGCTGGAGAAACCCCTGCTGCGCGCGCGATCGCTTCCTGGGCATCAGGTCGCCGTTTATTCAACGCCTATGGACCGACAGAAGCCACAGTCTGCGCTACCTTGGCTGAGTGTAACCCTAGGGGCGATCGCGTCCCCATAGGTCGCCCGATTGCCAATGTCCAGGTTTATCTTCTCGACTGCGCTCTCCAACCCGTCCCCATCGGCATTCCGGGTGAGCTGTATATCGGTGGTGTGGGTGTAGCCCGAGGCTATCAAAACCGTCCCGACTTAACTCAGGAGCGATTTATCCCTAATCCCTTTGACCCGACTAGTCAGGGTCGCCTTTATCGGACAGGAGACTTAGCCCGCTACCAACCTGACGGTAGCCTGGAATTTCTCGGTCGCCTGGATACTCAGGTGAAAATTCGCGGCTTCCGGGTGGAACTGGAAGAAATTGAAGCCACACTCAATCAGCACCCTGATGTTCTGAGCGCAGTTGCCCTCTGCCAAAAAAGCCAACCCGATTCGCGCTTAGTAGTTTATGCAGTTCCTAAAGCGGGTCAGACTCTAGAGTGCCAAACCCTAAAAGACTTTCTCAAGCAACGCTTACCCAACTATATGATTCCCGCCGCCGCGATCGTCCTTGACACACTGCCTTTAACTGCCAATGGCAAAATCGATCGCCAGGCTCTGCCTATGCCTGAATTAGGGCTCCCTAAAAAGATTCCTGCTCGTGATTCCCTGGAAAGAGAACTGATAGCAATTTGGGAAAAGGTGCTTAATCTTGCCTCGATTGGCGTTACCGATAACTTTTTTGACCTCGGAGGACATTCTCTCCTGGCTGTGCAGTTGATGGCTTTAATTGAGCAACATTTCGGCGTAGAACTGCCTCTTTCCCTACTCTTCGAGGCAGGAACTGTTGAACATCTTGCCACTAAAGTGCGTTCTACTTCTGGCTCCCAAACTTGGTCGCCCCTAGTCAATCTTCAAACCCAAGGGTCTAAACCCCCTTTGTTCTGCGTTCATCCTATCGGTGGCTCGGTTTTTGGCTATGAGGAGTTAGCTCGCCAGCTCGCACCGGAGCGACCCTTCTATGGCTTGCAAGCCCCCGGTTTGGCAGAACACCAGCAACCTTACACTTCGATTCCCGATCTAGCCACCTACTACCTAAAAGCGATACGGTCGGTACAGCCGTGCAGTCCTTATTACTTGGCGGGACATTCCTTCGGCGGATTGGTCGCTTTTGAAATGGCACAGCAGCTTTTTGCCCAAGGAGAGGTGGTTGCTTTATTAGCAATCCTGGATACCCCTGCCCCAATTGGGCGAAAAGTGCCAGAACCCATTGATGATGCTCTGTGGTTAGTTCGCAGAGCGCAGGTGTTAGAGCGGTTTTTTGGCAAAACTTTATCTTTAACTTACGCAGACTTACAACAAAAGACTCCAGAAGCTCAAATTAAGGACTTTTGCAACAAGTTGAGAGAAGCAGAGCTGCTACCTCCAGACGCAGGAGAGCCAATGATTCGCCGGATTTTACAGGTTCAAAAAGCATCTCATCAAGCACTCCTCGACTACGTTCCCCAGATTTATCCGGGAAAAATTACTTTACTACAAGCTGCTGAGGTTGTAGCTTCCGATACGAGGGGAATCTATGCTGAGAGCTTTAATCAACCTGCTTTGGGGTGGAATTGTTTGACGAGGGAAGTTGTCTCAGTACACAGCGTTCCTGGCAATCATATTACTATGCTAACTCGCCCTTATGTCCAAGACTTAGCCGACATCCTTCAATCCTGTTTAGCTCTCTAATCGAGAGTTAAATGAAGCTAAATTTTGGCGATCGCTCCATCGCTCCCGACAACCCCAAAGGTTAAAATTTAGTAACATTACTACCCACCACTGAAATCCACTGCTAACCTAAAAGGTTAAAGCTAGGGGTGTCTGGAAATTCGGGCTGAGAAAGACCCTAAGAACCTGAGTCTGGGTAATACCAGCGGAGGGAAGCTGTTATTAGAGGAATATCGAGAATGAGATCGGAATGGGTCGCTAAACGGCGTGGTGATGGTAATGTTAGCCAAATGTACTACGCTCGTCAGGGAATTATTACCGAAGAAATGCACTATGTTGCGAAACGGGAAAATCTCCCTGCGGATTTAATTCGTGAGGAAGTGGCACGGGGTAGAATGATTATCCCGGCGAATATTAATCACGTTAATCTCGAACCGATGTGTATTGGCATTGCTGCTAAATGTAAGGTAAATGCTAATATCGGTGCGTCGCCAAATTCTTCTGAGATTAATGAAGAACTGGAAAAGCTAAATTTGGCGGTAAAATATGGTGCGGATACCGTTATGGATTTGTCTACGGGTGGCGGTAATTTAGATGAAATTCGCACCGCGATTATTAATGCTTCGCCAGTACCAATTGGGACAGTTCCAGTTTATCAGGCTTTGGAAAGCGTACATGGTAAAGTTGAAAATCTGACGGCTGATGATTTCTTGCACGTTATTGAAAAACACGCCCAACAAGGTGTAGATTACATGACGATTCATGCAGGAATTTTGATTGAACATTTACCTTTGGTCAGAAATCGGATTACTGGTATTGTTTCTCGCGGTGGTGGTATTCTGGCGAAGTGGATGCTGCACCACCACAAGCAAAATCCGCTTTATACTCACTTCCAGGATATTGTCGAAATTTTTAAGAAGTACGATGTTTCCTTTAGTTTAGGGGATTCTTTGCGTCCGGGTTGTACTCATGATGCTTCTGATGATGCACAATTGGCTGAGTTGAAAACATTGGGTGAGTTAACTCGCAAAGCTTGGGAAGATGATATCCAGGTAATGGTTGAAGGTCCCGGTCACGTACCGATGGATCAAATCGAGTTTAATGTGAAAAAGCAGATGGAAGAGTGTTCGGAAGCACCTTTCTATGTGTTGGGTCCCTTGGTGACAGATATTGCACCTGGTTACGACCATATCACCTCAGCAATTGGTGCAGCGATCGCGGGTTGGCATGGCACGGCTATGCTTTGTTATGTTACTCCCAAGGAACACCTTGGACTTCCTGATGCTGAAGATGTCCGTCAAGGCTTAATTGCTTATAAAATAGCTGCTCACGCGGCGGATATCGCCCGTCATCGTCCGGGAGCGCGAGACAGAGACGATGAACTCAGTACCGCCCGTTATAATTTTGACTGGAATCGTCAATTTGAGCTAGCTTTAGACCCAGAACGAGCTAGAGAATATCACGACGAAACTTTACCCGCAGATATTTACAAAACTGCTGAATTCTGCTCGATGTGCGGTCCGAAATTCTGCCCGATGCAAACTAAAGTTGATGCCGATGCACTGACTGAATTAGAGAAGTTTTTAGCTCAAGAACCTGCAACTCAGCAAAGTTAATTTACTTCGATAATTTTCTTGACAAAAGCTCAGTTTTATGGTATGAGACTGAGCTTTTTTTAGTAGAGTTAGCGATTAGCGTCTAAGGGGACTGATAACTGATAACTGAAAAACCCAATCCCAAAATTAACGTTCCTCGATCGGGATATAAGGAGCCTCACGAGGACCGAGATAAACTTGAGTCGGACGGAAAATGCGGTTAACGCCCAATTGTTCCTTCCAATGAGCCAACCAACCAGCCACACGCGCGATCGCAAATACAGGCGTAAACAGATCGGTAGGAATACCTAATTTCCTGTAAACCAAACCCGAATAAAAATCTACATTCGCATAAATTCCCTTATGCCCTAATTTTTCCTCAACTACTCGCTCCAACTCAACTGCGAGTTCATAATACTTATCGTAACCAGTCTTTTCAAACAACTGTTCTGCTAAATTTTGCAAAATAGTTGCTCTGGGATCTTTCACCTTATAAACTCGGTGTCCAAAACCCATAATTTTCATCTTCTTCTCTAGACAATTCTCCACATAAGGTCGTACATTTTCTCTTGTGCCAATTTCTGCTAACATCGAGATCACTTCTTCATTTGCACCACCATGCAAAGGGCCTGCCAAAGTACCAACTGCCGAAGCAATTACTGCATAAGGATCGGTCAAAGTTGAAGCTGTCACCATTGCACTAAAAGTGGAAGCATTAATTGTATGTTCCGCGTGCAAAGTCAAACAAACATCAAAAATTCTTGCAGCAAGAGGATCTGGTTCCCTCTCAGTTAGCATATACAAAAAGTTAGCCGCGTAATCTAAATCATCATTTGGCTTAACAGGATCGTTTCCCTTACGCATTTGACTAAACGCCGCTACCATCGTCGGAATTTTCGCCAGCAGTCGCACCACCGCTTCGCGAATATATTCCGGGTTATCCAAAGCACGACGAGAGTAAAAAAGTCCTAATGCCGCCGCAGAAGTTTGCAGCGCGTCCATTGGATGACCAGTTTCCGGGAAACACTTCATCATATCCCGAATCCGATATTTAACCCGTCGATGGTAAATAATATCAGTTTGAAAAGCAGTCAATTCTTCTTTAGTCGGCAGTTTACCCCAAATTAATAAAAAGCTAGATTCGAGAAAAGTCCCTTTTTGCGCCAATTCCTCAATACGAATACCGCGATACTCTAAAATACCCTGTTTTCCATCCACATAACTAATACTGGACTGAGCGGCGGGGATACCTTCTAAACCTGGTTTATATTCGCAAACCGTCATAATTATACCTATAACTAGAGAAAATTTATTCAAGATTAACTTACCGGAAAAATTCCGATAAATTACCTGTTTTAGCAAAATTAAACAGTAGCTAAATTAACCATTTGGGCGAAGTAAGCAAAAATAATTCACTATTGCCCAAAGGCTCAGTTTGGGGAACTTGTAAACCGATGATACCAGCTTTTTTTACCACTAGCTTTTCTTCAGTTTTTCCCCAGACTAAAATTTCCGCCCAATTGCCTAAATCGGGTTGATGACCAACTAAAGCCAAGGGATGGCTGCGCTGATGCACTTCGTGCGTATCGCTCTGATTTTCCTCAAGCCAGTTTACCAAAGCGCGAACCTCCCCGTCAGGAGCCAAAGCGGGAAATTCAACTACGTTTGTCCCCAAACCTACATTTTGGAGAATTTTGGCAGTTTGTTGCGCTCTAACTAAAGGACTAGTCAAAATTGTCTCAAAACGCAAACCAATTTCGTGAAGTCGCAGAGCAACCTTTTTCGTTCTTTGACGACCTTTATCTGTTAGGGGACGATCTTCATCTCGATCGTAACTTCCTCGTTCGGCGGCGATACCGTGGCGAATCAGGTAAATTTCCATTTAACCGAATTAAACTTACAAGCCAGAAATTACACTATCATCCGGATTCACCAAGCGCAACAGCTTTTGCTTAATTTGCGTATCAAAAACTTCCCATTTAATTTTGGCATAATCCGAGTTATCATTGAAGCCATAGAGAAAACCCAAAGGAATTTCAAAGCCACCCGCCATATAGCGTCCGCCACCAAAAAAACGTCCTTGAGCATCTTGTCCAAAAGCTTCTTTAATAAATTCATCCGGATCGAGAGTTAATTTGCTAGTTCTGAGGGAACCAATTACCAATTCCAGTTCCTCATCTTCATCGTGAACGATACCATAAACAACTGCGGTATGGACATTTTCTTCTGTCACCAAAAAATCAGCAGCTTGAGGAATAGCATCGCGATCGTCATAACGTAAATAACCCACACCAGCGATCGAAAAACTATTTTGGACAAGGCGATTTTTCAGCGATCGCTCGATCACATCCATCACTCGCTTAGAACGAGCCGACTGTAAAATCGCATTGAGTAATTGCGGATCGTAAAAACGACTTAGAAAAGCCGCAGCCAAAAAATCTTCTTCCTGTGCTTGTAACAAACTATTAGTATCCGATCGCAAACCGTGCATTAAAGCAGTAGCACATTTAATATGTTTCTTATTACTCGTACTTAACTTTAACAATCCTGCTTCCAAATACTCAGTCAAAATTGTCGCTGTTGCTCTCGCTTGCGGACGTAAATCAATAAATTCCGCCTGAATGTCTCCCTGAGAGCTATGATGGTCGATCGTCACAATCAAAGGAATATTTGCCTTATTTACCAAAGACATTAGTTGACTGGTCGTACCTTGACCATCCACAAGAACACAACCTTGATAAACTGATAAATCTTGCTCTTTAACATTTGGTACACTCCAGCGTTTCGCAGGTAAACCAGTTAACTTCACCAAAGCAATATTTTCTTGGTGAGAAACCGTACCAGCATAAACAATATCGCACTGAATATCATACTGTTGGGCAATAATACTATACGCCCAAGCACTAGAAAGAGCATCCGGATCGGGAAAATCTTGTAACAAGACTAATTGACGTTCGCCCCGATGACGCTCTAAAGTTTCTCGCAGAGCTTCCACTAATTTTTCTATCGGTGAATCTGTTTGTGTTAAATGCTGATAATAAATATCTCTCTCCTCGTCTTGAAAAATCGACTCCGGAGAGCGAACAGAAGGTTTTTCTTTAGCTTCAATTACCGCCGCATCCATTTTGGACTCAGCCGCTACCAGCGAGTTGTTGGCAGAATTTAAAGATTCTGAGGGCATAGTTAACTTACAAAGCAATAAAATTATCTTTGTGCTGTTCAAGCAGCTTGCCGTAATTATGCAGTTAAAGTGAGTTACGCTCAACCCCCTACCTAATTCGACTTACAAATACAATATGCAGCGATCGAGACAAGAACCGTAACCCTCTCTCGGCTGAATGAGACAAAAAAACCTGCTTTTGATTAATTGCAGGAAACCTAGATACCAATTACATATTTTTTCCACTCCTGATTGCGATCGCCTTTCACGTGCTTGATTATTTCAAAGTGAAGGCTACTATATGGTCGGCGCGGCTGACGTTTTAAAAGCATACTTGCTTCTTTTGGAGTCCGATTGCCTTTATTAACGTTACAGCGCACGCAGGCGGTGACGATATTCTCCCAGCTATCTCCTCCACCACGAGAACGCGGGACTACATGGTCGAGGGTCAAATTATCGCCTTTATAACTACAGTATTGACAACTATGCTCATCTCGTTCGAGAATATTACGTCGGGTCAGAGGTATTTCTTTATAGGGAACCCGCACGTAGTAACGGAGTCGAATCACTGTTGGTAAGGGAAGTTCGGTGTAAAGATACTTCCCGTTATGTTCGACTTGCTCTGCTTTGCCTTTGAGCAATAAAACCACTGCCCTTCGCCAACTTGTAATGTTGAGCGGTTCGTAGGAAGCATTAAGCACCAGGACTTTACTCATTCCCTTGTCGTTTTAATTGATTGAATGATTATTATTCCAGATGCTAACATACCTGGTCGGTTATCAGTTATCAGTTGGGATTGGGGATTGGTGATTGGGGACTGGGGACTGGTGAACAGTTACCACCGAACAGTGAACAGTGAACAGTTACCACCGAACACTAAACAGTTTATTCGCTAATTGCTTCTTATCTCCAATATCTACTGATAACTGGTAAATGCGGGTACGTGAAAACCCCCTCCCCCAAGTCTTCCCTCTCCCCCAAGTCTTCCCTCTCCCCCAAGTCTTCCCCCTCTTCCCAGTCCCTAGTCCCCAGTCCCCAGTCCCCAGTCCCCAATTCCCCCAAGATAGTTGACAGCACAGTGTTGATTTTGTTTGATTAGTTGCAATACTCAAGGCAATATATCCGGATTATCTCGATTTTTGCCTGGGTTAAAAAAATGTGAGTGATGAGGAGTGTAAGCTGTGCTAAATAGGGAGCAAAGCCGAGGTGTTGCTTCTGTTCGCTGTAACGTCTGCGGCAAACTAACTTTTGGAGCTTCAGAAGCAGTTCGACAGCGTGCTTGGGTGGAAATTGATTTGGAGGCTTTAGCGAATAACGTTCGCCAAGTTAAGGGCATTTTACAGCCGGAAACTGAGTTAATGGCGGTGGTTAAGGCTGATGCTTATGGTCATGGTGCGGTGAGAGTTGCACAAACGGTTTTAAGGGCTGGTGCTAGTTGGCTAGCAGTTGCTACTTTACAGGAGGGAGTAGAATTACGTGAAGCTGGTATTCTGGCTCCGATTGTAATTTTAGGTGCGATTAATACTTCCTCAGAAGTGCAGGCGATCGCCTATTACGATCTACAACCAACCTTGTGTACTCCTCAACAGGCTTTGATTTTTTCGGAGACGATGAGTGTTTTGGGAGAGTCTTTACCTGTTCATCTGAAATTGGATACGGGTATGTCTCGTCTGGGTACTCCTTGGTATTGTGCGACGGAGTTTGCTCAGTTGGTACAACAGTTGCCTAATCTAGATTTGGCAAGTATTTATTCTCATTTGGCTACGGCTGATGACTCCGATCCGACGGTGATGAAACAACAGCAGTTTCGTTTCCAAGAGGCGATCGCCCAATTAAAGGCTGCTGGGATTCAACCACCTCGTTTGCATTTGGCTAATTCGGCTGCGACTTTAAGCGATCGCGCTTTACATTACGATCTCGTTAGAGTTGGTTTGGCTATTTATGGTCTTTATCCGGGGGAACATTTGCGTTCTATACTTGAATTAATGCCTGTTCTTCAAGTTAAGGCACGAGTTACTCAAGTGAAAACCATTCCTCCAGGAACTGGTGTCAGCTATGGACATAAATTTGTTAGCGATCGCCCAATGCGTCTTGCTGTTGTGGGTATCGGTTACGCTGATGGCGTACCGCGCAATCTTTCTAACCGTTTGCACGTTCTGATCCGAGGTAAGTCGATCTCTCAAATTGGTGCAATTACTATGGATCAACTAATGCTTGATGTCACTAGCATTCCTGACTTACAGCCTGGAGAAGTTGTCACCCTCCTGGGTAAAGATGGTAACTTACAAATTACTGCTGACGATTGGGCATCTGCTCTGGGGACAATTTCTTGGGAAATCCTTTGTAGTTTTAAACATCGCTTACCCAGAGTTGGCATTAGTCAACCACAAGAAGAATTAGCAATAAGTTAAATTTGTTTTCTTTGCTTGACAAAATAGCGATCGTTTTTCGTAGAGACAGGATATTTTCTGTCTCTACTTTTCTCTTTTGCTGTTAAAATTTAGGTATGTTTTGACCTTTTTGGGAGTGCCGCCAGCATTTGATGTCTTACCGCTTTTGCCCAACGGTCAAAGTTAAACTCATTATCTTTGGTTCTAATTTTTGGTAGCTGGATGGATCGATTTTCTAGCTTAGTGCCACTCATAATTTTCATCCTTATCTTTATAAAACCCACTACTACTCTTTAGTTCATGCTTCACAAAACAGGTTAATAGCACCTCCCACAGCTATAGTATCAGCTTCAACTAAGAGTAACTACTAAACTTAGGTAAAATAAGGATTAAGTTTCCCGTTGTTCAGTTAAGGTAAGATAAAAACAGTAAAAAAATGCTTTCGAGCTAGCGAAATTATCTTAGATGAAAATAGAAAGATTTTTGCAGACAGTAGAAATGTATGAATCAGCCAAAACAAGCACAAATTAACAAGCGAATTGTCAAAGCACCAGATCCAAGCGATCCCTCGATCCCGCCTTCGATCTATTACATTGAAATTAGACCTGATTATGAGGTCGAATGGAAGTGGACGGTTTTTCCTGATGGTAATCGTGTAGTGACAGGATACCAATTAATTCAAAAAAATACTGTGAAAATAAAAGAGGTCAGGAACTCCCGTTAAATGCTCCGCATTCTAACAGGAGCTTGAGGAAACCCAAGCTGCAAACCTGACCAGACTTAGTTCTGTCGAGAACTCCGTTGTTTGAGTCAAGAAACCTACAGATACGTGCCAGTTTGTAGCTCTTTCGTACAACTTTAAACAGATTTGACTACTCCCCTCCCTCCGCGTTGCTAAAGGGAGGGGCACAACTACTTCTCTTTCCTCTTGCCGGCACAGTTAAGTTGCCTATAGACGCTCGATATTTTGGCATATAGCCGCATATATTGCGCTTACTTTTTTAGTTTTATGCTTTCAAACATCCATCACCAAAGCTAGTTTAGTACGCTCCTCGCTCTGAAGAAAGCTAGCAGTGGTTTAGTCATACTGCCGTTAGAGCCAATCTAACCGTTGTTTCTTACTTACCGGGATTACTCCGAACTAGAGCGAAGAATCACGTAGATTTTCATTTTACTTGCTATCAACTAATGTACTAACTTTCTAGTTTCTTTTCAATCAAAGTCGCCGTAGAACAGCGAGGCTTTAAACCCATTTTTTTGGGTAAGGAGTTAAGTTAGTGAGTTGTATCGAACAAGCTCATGGGAACATTGTCGAGGCAAACCTTACCCGATTTTTCAGAGTTTACTTATGCGGGTATTTGTCTTAGTTGACATACTCCTCAGCCTGTTCGCGCAGGGTTGCCGCAGGCTAGGCGTGAGGATTTGTGCTACGGTCGTAATCTTACCATCCCTCGACGTACATTTAAGGTCGTGCCGATGCCCCATGCCGACCATTTCTATATTCTGGGAAGCATTATCATCGGGCTGTGTTTACGACTCAAAGCCTTAGATTGATTGAAAAATCCTTTAAGGAAGTGTCCCAGAAAATGAGCGGAATGTAGGCTAAAAGCCAATCTCAGCTACCCCTTGAAAAATGGAACTCCCAGTTAATAAACATCAGCCAGGAGAACCATTATTTTTTAGCCAAGAAACTTGCTTGCCTCTTAACTTAAACTTTACCTTCAGCCACGAAAATAGTCGCCAGAAAAGCTGGCGATCGCACTGCCGCCAAAACCGATCAAGAATTGCTCGTCTGGGTTGCCAGCATCTCCTTAAGTTTCGCCAATTCATCCGCCCAACGAGGATCTGGTTGAACCGCCCCCGTATCTGAAGAACTGCTACTACTACGCTTTGACTTCTTGTTGCGTCGTCCTGAAGAACTACTACCGCTTCCTCCAGAGCGAGAAGGAGTCTCATTCGTATTTCCCTTACTTTTTGAGCGCGGTAGAGCCTTTTCAATTTTCAGGTTACTATCCATGAAAGGCTGACCGTTAAACTTAGAAATCAACTCATCCGCCATTTCATCGTTAGGTACGGTCACGAAAGCAAATCCCCGACACTTGCCAGTTTTGCGGTCTTTGATTACCTTAGTGGAAACATTTTCCCCAACTTCTGCAAACATAGTTTGCAACTCCTGGCGTTCCACAGGCTCTTTTGGCAAGTTACCTACATATAAACGAACAGACATTTGTCCTTACCTCCATCATTTAATTGGTGAAAAACTTCAATCTCAGGCATAGGTTTTCAGGCAAAGTTAAGATTAACTGGTAAGCTGAGTATTCTTCAAGCTCTACCCATAATTTTGCTAACTTTGCCACTCTTTACAATATCGGCTTATGCCGCTCCTCATAAACTTTTTCTTACATACCAGATTGCGTAGCTCTACCACTCAAGTTCCTAAAGCCCTCAAAGCCATCGCTACTGTGTCTTGACCTAAATATTTTCTTCTCTTTAGATTATTACAGAATATTTACACTATTTATTAACGTATCATAACCTTTTTTCACTTCGCCAGTTTTTTTTCGTCTTCCCCAACAAATTTGAGTGGGATGCCTTGGCTCACTTTTTCTATCTTAGCTTTTTTTGGCACTCTTTATTCTCGCCCCTGAAGATCTTTGAGTATATCTACTCAGGGGTTTTGTTCGCTCTGAGCATTTTTCTGACCGGACACTTGCTACATATGATTTAACTATCTTGACAAATTGTCCGGGTTAGTCATCATCTTATCCGTATTAGACCAAAGGAGGGATTTGCATTTTGTCAATCATTTGTTATATTTTGTAATAACAACTGGAAACAGTCGTCTCCCAAGCGACTCAACGAGAAGGTCAAATCCACTCAAATCCAGTAGTTCAGTTTAGTTGTAGTTAGGAGTTAGTTATGTCTCAACAACTGTCTCTCGAACAAAAATTCAATATTCGCTCATTTGAAACTCAAGTGCAAAAAATGAGCCGCGAGCAAGCCCAAGACTTTTTAGTGAAGCTTTACGAGCAAATGCTGGTTCGCGAAAATATGTATAAAGAGTTCCTCAAGCATGAATGGGGTTTAGAGCCAAGAGCGTAAATTAACCTTGTGACGTGCCTGAGCTAAAGCTAGGCGACCTCTGTCTCTTGCTGAGTTCGTGTCAAGACGAAAAAAGCTGGGGATGTTGGGGCGTCAATAACTACTCGAAATGAGATGAGTTGATTTGTAGTTTATTTCTGAGTGTAGGCTCGCTCGCGAAGCTAGAAATTGCCTTTCGTTCGCTACCTCAACCAGGCAACTCCACACTAGCGTCAGAGATGTGAAAGCAAAAGCGCGAGCTAGCAGCAACAAAAAAATTAAAATTGAGACTGAGAAGGTGCTGTTTAAGAGAACATATAAGGTGTTAGTGTTAGAAAAAAGTGATTCACCCTGAATATGTTCCAGCGCTGCTTAATCTGCACAGACTTTTCCGATGGTTTGCATCGCCTCGTTCATTTCGTACCCAGTCTAGCTATGAGCGGCATTAAGCAAATCGTCTTCTTGCATAGCGTACCTCTCTGGGAAGAGGGTGGCGTTCCCCGAATAGACGAAGAGAAAGTCGAGCAAGCAAAAGCTCGCCTCTCAGCCGCACTCGAAAACGTACCTGAAGGAGTCGAAGTGCAAATAGAACTTCCTTCTGGTCGTCCTTTAGATACTATTCCTCGGATTCTCGAAAAATATCAGTTTGATGTGATTATGACGGGAACGCCAATCCGGAGCTTACTGCAAGAAAAGCTTTTCGGTAGTACCAGCGTTGCTTTAGGAAAAATAACTTCTACGCCTTTGTTAATTTTCCGTCCTCAACTGATTTCTACCTACACTCGCGAAGAACTCGATTTACGCTGTCAACATATCGGGCGTTATTTGTTAATTCCTTACAATGACTCTCAGGCAGCACGCTATTTGGTCGAACAAATTAAAAACTATGCTCAAAATCGACCAGAGAACTCTCTCCAACAATGTATGTTGATTTGGGTAGTAGATGATTCAGTACGGCGGGGAATGCCGATTGAACATCGTCTCCAAGAAGCAACTGAGAAGTTAGAGTCAGTCAAAGTGGAGTTAGAACAACTAGATTTGCAAGTTAATACAGAAGTGCGACAAGGAAATCCGATCTTAGAAATTTTAGAAGCCGCAATCGAATTTGATATTAGCGCGATCGCGATCGCCAGCGACTACCGCAGCACTTTACTCGAATGGACTGCTCCCAGCTTTGCTAACGAAATTCTGCGTAAAAGTTGGTTTCCGATGATTTTCTTCTCCCCCAAGAAATGAGGGACTGGGGACTGGGTTCAGTTAGCAGTGAACAGTAAACAGTGAACAGTGAACAGTTTATCCTTTTTGTCCTTTCCCTTTTCCCCCTCTTGCTTGCTTGTCTCCAATCTCTACTCTCTACTGATAACTGATAACTGTTCACCGAAATCCCCAATCACCAATCTCCCAATCCCCAAAAATCATCCACCAGAGAGATCGGTAGCAGAACCAGTAGTATAAACTGCTTCCAAGCGCATCAAAATCTTCGGTTTGAGCCTTTCAAACTCTTTTTTCAGGACATTCTTACTTATTTGTGGCGAAGCAGTAACTCTCATCCCCTGAGAATCATCTGCCCACTTAATTAGCATTTTGCATTGAGTAGGGTCAATAGTAGACTTAAGGACATTTTGACAGCGTTTCGGGTCTTCAAGAGCAAAAAACAAAATTCTGTAACTTCCAGATTCTCCAAGAATTCTAGCCATACGCTGCCCTGCCGAGGTTTTCAAATCGAGATAGCAAGGCAACCAGCGCGGACCGTATTCTTGGTTATGGAGAACTGTAATCCACAGCACCATCGGATGAGGAGAAGTTAAAAACAAAAATTGGTTATAGCGGGTACTGACAAGGCGATTTTCAATATCTTGCTTACCCAACATTGTCCATAAAGTAGCAAAAACAGCTTCTTTAGTACGAATTAGACGGGGAAAGACAATTTTCTGTCGGGGTTTGTCTGAAGGCCACTTAGTTTTCCCACAGAGATCGTCAATAGTCGGACCGGCATCAACAAAAGTTCGATCGTCTTTGCCAGAATCCCAACGGCGAGAACGATTTTTACTAAAGCTTTTTTCGAGAGGTTCTAAAATATCTAAAATTTCCGCCGCACTTTGAGGGCGATCGCTCGGTGCTTTTGCCAAACACTTGACGATCAAGGCGGACAAGGATGAGGGAATTTTTAAACTCGGATCGAATGGTGATGGTTCTACATGATGATGGGCTTGATACCAGCCGCCAAAAGAGTGAGTTTCTGGGACAATGGGCATTTCATTAGTTAACATCTCGTACATCACCACTCCCAGACTGTAGATATCCGAGCGACTGTCAAGTTCTTTCCCCTCCATTTGTTCTGGAGAACAATAAGCAAGAGTCCCCATAAACGAGTGGGTTTGATTGCTGCTCGACTGAATTAGTTTGGCAATCCCAAAATCGAGAATCTTGACTAATTCTCCCAAGGAAGGATCTTGTAAAACTAAGATATTACTTGGTTTAATATCCCGATGAATAATCGGACAGATTTCGTTTTGGAACTTAATTCCTTTGTGAGCAGCTTGTAAACCCAAACTAATTTGGCGAACCATGTTTACAAACCGAGGTAAAGGGAGAGACTGCTTTCTGAGCAGATCGCTAAGGCTCTCTCCTTCGAGAAATTCCATCACATAAAAAGGAATATCGTCTTCGTCCACGCCATAGTCTCGAACGCGGACGACATGAATACTTTTTTCACCTAAAAGGGCGCAAATCGTCGCTTCTCGCTCAAAGCGTTCGCGCATTTTCTTATTCAGCAGCGCCCCGGAGAGAAATTTTACTGCTACGGTAACACCACCAAGCAAAGTATCTTCCGCACGATACACTCTACCCATCGCGCCTTTACCTACCAACTCAATCAGTTGATAGCGGTTAGCGAGTAAACGACCATAGTTAGGGTCATAAGCCATAATATAGCTCCAAGAAATAGGGAGCGAGCAAATGAGGAATTTCGAGAAGAATCAATTTCACAAACACAAAACAAACTGCATAGAAAGATGAAATGTGCTTTTTTAGCGTCGCCGATACCGCTTTGGTGTTTTTGTGGGCTAGCGCTTGAGCATGAGCGAAGGTCTAGTTTAAGACTGACGCTCTAATATAGCTTCCATTGTACTGGTTAGATGATGACCTTCGAGGATACCACTAGAAAGATGGTAAGTTTTGTCATCCAGTCGATAGAAAGTTTCAAACCCACTGCGCCTGCGGCGATCGTCTAGTACCCAATAGCGTTGGACAACTGAATCAGGACCTATCCATCCCTCGCCCTCAATACGACCAAGGAGATTTTGTTGTAGAACGTATGTATATTGTCGTTCGCCATCATCGAGTCGTCCTCGGTATTGAAACGAAATCTCTTCGCGATCGCTGTCGGGAAAGATCAGTTTAGTTACCATTGTGAACCAATTTTCTTGACCCCAAGCAATAATTGTTTTGCCTTTCACTGCAATGGGCATTCCCTGACGCTCCATCCAATTTCCCTGCATTGTCCAGCGTCCTGCCTCAATTAAAAAGGTGTGACCCACTGTGCTACCCCTTCAAGATTTTCCTGCCACTGTTACCTTTATTTTCCTCTATACCTTTGTCAATCGGAAAATAAGCACTTACTTAACTTCTCAACTTAACCGCAACTGGTAAGTCTGTTTCAGTATAGCTACAGTAGTATTACTTTCGATACACAAGAGCTAATTGCTCCTTATTACACCAATCTTGACTGGTGTTTTGTATTTTACATGGCAATTTTTAACCAAGAGGTAAATGAATTTCTCCTAGTAACATTGCCATTTTTGCTCCTGTCACTTGAGGGAGGTTGCCAGTTTGCTGACACTGCCGCCAGTATGCTAATACAGCAAAGGCGATCGCTTCTTTAAAATCTCCCTTCAGCCCTACTTCGTCAGTGGTTAATATCGCAACTGGTGCTAACTGGCTTTCTAAACGTTTCTTGATTAATAAATTGTGACTGCCACCACCACACAAACACACTTCGTCAGGCATTCGAGGTAAAAAATTGCGATAACTCTGCACAATTGAAGCCACTGTTAGCTCTGTTAAAGTCGCCAACCAGTCAGCCGGACTCAGTTGATAGAGAGCAGCATCTCGCCAACATTGACTTAGATAAGCTTCGCCAAATAATTCCCTTCCGGTAGATTTTGGCGGTGCTTGAGTGAAAAATTCTTGCTCTAGCCATTGGTTAACTAACTCTAAACAAGGAGTTCCTCTTGCTGCCCAAGATCCATTTTCGTCGTAAGTTTTTTTACTGTCAGTGATCTGCCGCACTGCTAAGTCTATCAGTAGATTCCCGGGTCCTGTATCCCAGCCAGAAATTTTTTGTTCCCAATTTTTTTCTTTTCTCGCAGGTAAATAAGTGACATTACCGATGCCGCCTAAGTTTTGTACGCATCGGTATTTACTGGCATCGCTCAATAAGTAAGCATCTACTTTTGATACTAAGGGCGCTCCTTGTCCTCCCACCGCTAAATCCGCAGCTCGAAAATTACTGATTGTGGGAATACCAGTTAAATGAGCAATTACTTCTCCTCTAGCTAATTGTACGCTGTAGCCTAGTCGCTTTAAAGATGAATCCTGACCTACCAGAGGTGGTCGATGAAACACCGTTTGTCCGTGGGAACCAATTAATTCCGCAGTCGGGAAACCAGATTGAATTTCTAATGCAGCGCGGGCAAATTCAGCAGCCAGATTATCGTCTAATTCAGCTAAGGCTTCTACTGACAACTTTTCCCCACCACAAACACGCAAAATTTGCTCTTTTAATTGAGTAGGATAGGCAAAAGTACGTCCAGCTAATAAGTCTACCTCTAAGTTAGCCTCTGTCTCGGCGATCTCTACTAAGGCAGCATCTATTCCGTCTACAGACGTACCACTAATTAAACCAATTACTCTGGTCATTTTGGGATTAACTATGTTCGAGCGAAAATATGGCGCTGAAAAACCTCGTTTCTAAACAAGCGAGGATGCGCCTTTTCCTTTGACTTCCATATTTTAACAATTCGTGCTACTCTCCCAATTAGACCTGAGTGTGTCAGCCCAAAACTAGCTACGCTGGTTCCTAATGGTCGAGGAGTTGTCAATCCATATTTAATGGGTCAACGTCAATAGTAAAGCTTACCGACTGGGAACACAAAGACATTAATTGAGTTAAATTTGGCAGTTGTTTGTCTGTTTCAATTCGTGACTTTAGCAAAATCTGCCAACGATAACGACGGGCTACTCGCATAATTCTAGCTGGCGCAGGTCCGAGTATTTCCCATTGCGAATCCAGAAAATTTTGACAAGCATCGGCAACTATCTCGGCATTTTCTTGCACTTCTCCAGCATCTAAACCACTAATTTTCAACAAAATTAAACGTCCGTAAGGTGGATAGTTCCAAGCTTCTCGCTCTCTTAATTCAGCTTGGGTAAAGTTGAGATAGTTATGCTCCTGTACTGCTTCAATTACCTGATGCTCTGGAGTATAAGTTTGAATAATTACTCGACCAGGATCGTCACCTCGACCAGCACGACCTGCTACTTGTGTCAAGGTTTGGAAAGCACGTTCTGCGGCGCGGTAGTCGGACATATGCAGTAATCCGTCGGCAGCAACTACGCCCACAAGGGTAACATTGGCGATATCTAAGCCTTTAGTTAACATTTGCGTGCCAATGAGCAAATCTGCTTCTTTTCTGGTAAAACGGGTGAGGAGGGTGCGATGCGCTCCTTTGGTGCGGGTGGTATCGCTGTCGAAGCGAATAAAACGTAGTTCGGGAAAGACTTTTGTGAGTTCTTGGGCGACTCGTTGAGTACCAGTCCCGAAGTGTTTGAGGTAGGGGGAACTACATTCTGGACATTGACTTGGTTGTAGTTGAGTGTGGTTACAGTAATGACAGCGTAACAGTTCTGTTGCGCCTTCGTGGGTGTAGTGATAGGAGAGGGAAACGTCGCAGTGGGGACATTCGATGACGTAGCCGCAGCTACGACAGGAAACGAAGGTACTGTGTCCGCGTCTAGGGATGAAAAGAATGCCTTGTTGCTGGCGGTTTTGTAGCTGTTGGAGGGAATTATACAGCGATCGGCTGAAGATTGAGCGGTTTCCTTGTTGTAGTTCTTGCCGCAAATCTACTATTTCTATGGGTGGTAAGGGGCGAGATTGGATTCTTTCTGGTAAGGAAAGGTAATGGTGTGTGGGTGTTTGGGCGTTTTCCTCGGTGAATTCTACCCAAGTTTCTAAGGAGGGGGTGGCTGAACCGAGAATGAGGGGACAATTTGCTAGTTCTGCTCGCCATTTAGCGACTTGACGTGCGTGGTAGGTTGGTGCAGGTCGGTCTTGTTTGAAGCTGGAGTCGTGTTCTTCGTCTAAAATGATTACACCGAGGTTGGGTAGCGGTGCGAAAATTGCGGAACGAGTACCGATGATGACTTGGGGTTCGCCTGCGAGCATTTGTCGCCAGGTGTCGAAGCGTTCGCCTTCATTGAGGGCGCTGTGATAGACGCAGACAGAGTTTCCGAAACGAGCGCGAAAACGGTCGGTTAGTTGGGGGGTTAAGCCGATTTCGGGGACGAGGACGATCGCACTTTTTCCTTGTGCTAAAATTGGCGCGATCGCTTGTAAGTAAATTTCGGTTTTTCCTGAACCTGTGACTCCATGCAGCAATACTTGTCGGAATTCTGATAGATTGTTGATGACTTGTAAAGCTTCGCTTTGGGCTTGGGTCAGAATTTTGGGACTATCTTTGGCTACTGGGGGTTCGTTGGCTAAACGCAGAATTTCTCTTTCGGCGATCGCCACACAGCCTTTTTCTGCTAACTTTTTTACGATTGAGGAACTGGTGCTACAAATTTGTAGTAGTTGATTTAACCAAAGTTCGCCTCCCCAACGTCGCAATACTGCTAAAACTTCTCGCTGACGAGAAGTTAAATCGGCGACTTCAGTAATAAATGTAACTACTTTTTGCTGTTTGGGACGGGCGCTTCTGGGGGGTTCGAGATAACTTTCTACCCAATTGCGTTTGATTAACTCTTGTATACCTCGATTTGCTCCTTTTACTTGACGTTGAAGATAGCGAGTGCTATAATCACCGTTCGCTTGAGATTGTAGCAGCGCCAGGATTTGTCTGGCGGCGGCTGAGTTACAAAAATTTTCCGCTCCTGCTGGTAAATTGGGTTTAAGGCGAATTCGGCGCTGCGATCGCCCTAACAATCCTGGAGGTAAAGCTACTTTAATTGCAGTGAGTAAAGAAGTGCAGTAGTATTGAGCTAACTGCTCTAGTAGTTGCCAGTAATGGCGTGGAAAAAAGCCAGTTGCGATGACCTCTTCTACATTCTTGATTTGACTAAGTTCTAACTGGGCAGGAGGTGATGCTAGAAAACGAATAGCAATTCCACCAACAGTTTGCGCTCCAAATGGTACGCTGATAATGTCTCCTGCTTCTACTGCTAAATCTGGTGGCAACCGATAGGTATATAATCTCTGCTCTGCTGCTTCCTGACTTCCTGGCACATCTACTAGCACTTCAACCCATTGCTCGCCTTGGCTTCTAGTTTCGTCGTAAGATGACCTCGGTTCAGCTAAAAGTGTGCCAAAAGATAGATTAGACATAGATTTCCGGTGACAGTGGTTGCAGCTAATTACCTATCGTACGACAACTTGAAAAGCTAGCAACATTAGATTTTCTCACCAACGGTAGAGAGGTAATTTAGTTAGCTTGTGAGATCCTAGATTTTGTAGCTAGAAAAATTTCCGCTCTCGGCTGAAAAGAGATATTTCTCTTTAGATGTCTTCCGCTCGTTGGGGATCGTAGTAGTTAAGCCGGAATCTTGACTAGAGACATCCGCATCTAGTTAATTGCTGAATCCCTTAGCTCCCACAGAGCTACTTCACTCTTCTCATTTGCCGATTAGTTAACAATTTAAGTATTTACACCTAGTTAGTTTGGGCAATGCTAGTCAGCAATTTGGGATTTTGTAGTCGATCCAACAATTACCTGTAAGGGTTTTGCTAGTCTTATTAACAATATTCTATTCATCCATCATGAGCCTAAATTCGTTTGTTTACATTTTTTAATGACTTACCCTCTGCCTTTTTTCTACCGATCGAGGCTATAAATGAGTATTACACTTTATCCAAGTTACCAGCCTAAGAACGCGAATAACTGTTATTAGCTAATCTGATTAGCTAGCACAGCTTTAACAAACCAATTTTAAGGTAGCCTCTCCGTTAGTCAATTAGACACTAATTAATTATGAACATTGCAGAACTTAACCAAACTGAAAATCTGGAATTTACAGAAAACATCGATTTTGAAGATTCAGAGAATAACGATTCCTCTTCAGATACCGATCTCGTTGAAGTAGAATTTACCGATGGAAAAGAAGGTAAAAGTAATGGTAGTTCGTCTTGGTATAATAAATCTGATTCGGATGATACAGTGGGCGCTTTCTTTAAAGAAATGGCGCGTTATCCATTACTGAAACCAGAAGAGGAAATTGAATTAGCTCATCGGGTTAAATTCCTCATGGAAGTTGAGGAATTGCGCGAGCAAATGAAAGAAGAATTGCAGCGCGAACCGACGAAACAAGATTTAGCTGAAAAATTGGCATTAACCCTGCGTCAGCTAGAACATCGCCTTTATCAGGGACGGGTAGCGAAACGTAAAATGATTCGCTCTAACTTACGCTTAGTTGTCTCGATCGCTAAACGCTATCTTAACCGAGGCGTGCCTTTCTTAGATTTAATTCAAGAAGGCGCGATCGGACTAAATCGCGCGGCGGAAAAGTTCGATCCCAATAAAGGTTATAAGTTTTCTACCTACGCTTATTGGTGGATTCGCCAAGCAATTACGCGCACGATCGCTAACGACGCACGCACGATTCGTTTACCAATTCATATTGTTGAAAAACTTAATAAACTTAAAAAAGCCCAGCGTACTCTTAAACAGAAATTACAGCGTCAACCAAGTGAAGAAGAATTGGCTGAAGAATTAGATGTTTCCCATTCTCAGCTTCGCCAATTATTACAGTTAAGAAGACAATCTCTTTCGCTTAATCATCGTGTCGGAAAAGGAGAAGATACTGAATTAGTCGATCTCCTCGAAGATAGCGATCTCCAGTTACCTGAAGATCAAATGAATGAGGCGATGATGCGTCAAGAAATCTCTGATGTTCTTAGTGATGTCTTGACAGAAAGAGAAAAAGATGTTATATCTATGCGCTATGGTTTAGCTACCAGTCAACCCTACACTTTGGAAGAAGTAGGAGGAATGTTTAATCTTTCTCGCGAGCGCGTGCGTCAGATTCAAAGTAAAGCCATGCGTAAATTACGTCGTCCCCAAGTTGCGCGGCGACTCAGAGGTTGGCTTAATTAGGTCAGTTATTTAAGGTAAGTAGTAGTCACTAATCTCTAGGTTTGTGCGCCTTTACTAGAATAGCAAGAAACTATCTCCTACTTACTGAAAAATGTGCAAAAAATTTCAGATACGCGCCGCTACATCTGCTGATGTAGTGGCGATATTTGAGTTAATTAAAGCTCTCGCAGAATATGAAAAACTCTCCGATTTAGTAACCGGAAATTGTGAAAAATTGCGAGAGCATTTGTTTGGAGAGCATCATTATATAGAGGCGATTGTCGCAGAATGGGAGGCAAAAATAGTCGGTTTTGCCTTGTTTTTTCCTAACTATTCCACATTTTTAACGAAACCAGGTATTTATTTAGAAGATTTATTTGTCTTACCAGAATATCGTCGTCAGGGAATTGGTAAAGAAATGTTAAGTTATCTTGCTCAATTAGCAGTAGAGCGAGATGCAGGTAGATTAGAGTGGAGTGTCTTAGACTGGAACGAACCAGCGATCGCCTTTTATCAATCTCTGGGTGCTGTTATTTTACCAGACTGGCGTATTTGTCGAGTCACAGGTGAAGCTTTGCCAAAATTAGCGTCTGGGGAAGGTTAAATTTCCTTGTCGAGAAAAAAATTACTCGCTGTTATCAATTTCTCGTTGTTACCAAAAAAAGCGCCTCTACAGTAAAATTAGCTTGGGAATATACTTAACCTAAATTAGTAAAATATTTGTCCTAAGCGCTAAAAATTAATTAAAGCCGTCAAGAACCCACCGCTAAACGCAATCAATCACAAATATTGTAAATTTATTCACAGGAAAGATGGCTATGCTTACAGCTTCTAATAATTTCCGAACTTCTGGGTTCGATGCCCCTCAGTTTGCCTTGTTTCCTCTCGCCACCAACCTTCAATATGGTGGAAGTCTCCACAAGGAGGTTTAGATGAATATGCTCTATTGGCTAGAAATATTAGAAGGAATTTCCCTGGTTGCTGCGGTATTAGGAATTATCCTCGCAGCAATCACTCAGCAATTTCTGTTGGCGGCAATTCCCTTGAGTGTTAATTTAGTTTTGAATGCGGTTAACCGACAGCTAGAAACTAAGGAGGAAAATAAGCGAGAGAAAGATAATCAGCGACAATCCGAGCAATTCAGACAAGAAATTGGGCAATTACATCAAATTATACAGCCTTTATCTCAGCGACAAGATCGCTTGCAAGAGCAAATTAATGAGGATTTCACGCAAATTCATCAATTAGTTGACTCGCTACCAGATACTACTAACCATCGATTAGCGCAATTTAGCACCAGAATCGAACAATTACAAGCAATAGTTGCACCTTTCTCTGAGTGGCAAATAGAATGGGAAAGAGAAACTACTCGTCAGTTAGAACAAACTAATTTTGATTTGGCACAATTACAACAAAAAGTTGAACTACTGGAGGATTGTCAGGCAGAATACGAAGAAAAAAATAAGCAACGAAATGAGCGATTAAATTCGGCGATCGCGTCATCTCAGGAAGCAGTTGGTTTAATGCAAAAGTCTCAAAAAGAGTTGCAGGTTTCCTTTGCAGAAAAAATTGAACTACAAGGGACGGTAAATAGAGAAAATGAACAGAATTTTACTCAATTAAATACCAATATTGGCGAAATTAATCAAGTTGTAGAAAAACTACTAGCTCGTTTGACAACTCTGGAGACAGAAACAAATAAACGGTTTAAACAAGCTAGTTATCAAATTAAAAAACTAGGACAAGTAGTTAAATCATTGTCTGCGTTACGCCAAGAATTGGTGACAGAAAACACTCAGAAATTAGAGCAGTTTCAAGGTGAGTTGCAGCAGCTCAAAGCCCAAATCGAACCTCTAGAAAATTATCGGTTAGGAGAAGAAAGAAAAAATGAGGGAGAAAGCGAACAATTGAATGTCGCGATCGCGCAATTACAACAAGCAGTTGAGTATGTGCAAGAAGAAATTTCTGCTTTAGAAAGAGAAAGTCAAGAACAACGAGAGGAATTACAGGAAGAAATTGCGAGAACTGTGGAACAAGTTGATTTAATGGCTCAAGAGCAAATAGGATTACAAGCTCAAAGTCAACAACAGGAGCGGCAGTTACAACAGCAGATAGAGCGACTTCAAGCTAGTCTCGATCGCTTGAATTTAACTCCGCATTTTCAAAGAGAATTATCGGGAGAAGAGGTGAATTTATCAACTAAAAATAACTGGCAAAATTGGCAAGTTGTTCAGACAATTACCCTCGATGGCGATCGAGTTCATTCCCTAGCATTTAGTCCCGATGGAGAAACACTTGTTAGCGATCTGAACGATCGCGCGATCGCGTTGTGGGATCTGAATACAGGATCGCAAACGCAACTCTTTGACGGACATTCGGATACAGTTGTTTGTGTAGCTTTTAGTCCCGATAAAATGACAATTGCTTCGGGTAGCGAGGATAGCACTATTCGTTTGTGGGATCTGAATACGGGAAAGGAAATTTGGACAATAGAAGCAACTCAAGAGCGGATTAATTCTCTTACTTTTAGCCCTGATGGTTTGAAACTTGCCTCTGGTGGAGGTGATTGTAAAATTAAACTGTGGGATGTGAAAACTACGCGTCAATTACACTGTTGGACTGGTGCTTGGGGTAGTGTAAATGCAGTTACTTTTAGCCCAAATGGAAACTCGATTGCTATGGGATCTCAAGATGGTTATCTGATAGTTTGGGATGTTCATACAGGTGAAAAAATTGGCGATTATGGAGATTGTTTAGAAGTTAATTGTCTCGCATTTAGTCCTAATAGTTTGACTATTGCTGCTGGTTGTCAAGAACAAGGAGAAAATGGCTTGAAACCCTCTATAAATTTGTGGGATTTGCGTACTCAGGAGAAAAAGCTTTCCCTCAAAGGACATAGTCAAATCGTGAAAGCTGTAACTTTTTTGGCAAATGGCAAAACGATCGCTAGTGGTAGTGCCGATGGTACAATTCGCTTATGGCGTGAAAAACTGACTCTCCAAGGAGATCGCGATGCAGTCAGCGCCGTGGCTTTTTCTCCCGATGCAAACGCAGTTGGTGCTTCTGTGGCGATCGCTTCCCATGATGGGACAATTAAAATTTGGCGAATTGTTAATTCCTAATTAAAAGCTAAGTATTTTTGCCAAATAGGAGGACAATATAATTAGAGGCGTAAGTCTCCAACGCACGAGTTCTGATGGCAGGTGCAGACAGTTATGACTATTTGGGTAAACGAACAAATCGATCCTTCTGGACTTCTTTATGCTTGTATTGCTTCTTCCAATGAAGATTTGGCTAAGGATTGTCATAAATCTTTTGAAAATAACTTGACAGAAAAACAAAAGTCTGCTGGGTGGGTGGCGCGTTTGCGGACTGTGACATCTTGGGACGATCTCCCCGCAAATACGCTGAAATTAAGTTAAATTATGGGATTGGGGTTTCAGTGAACAGTTAGCACGTAGCCGCATCTCCAGCTAACAGTAGGTAGGGGGTAGCTGGTAGTAATCAGTTAACAGTTATCAGTTTGTCCTCTAATTTTTCCCCCTCTTCCCAATCCCCAATCACCAGTCCCCAATCCCTAATCTCTAACCGCTTCGCCGCGATCGAGGGGGCTGCGAACTAAAATTGTGGTACTGTTGACATTGCGGGCGATCGCTTCGGGAATATTGCCTTGAATTGCTTGTTGGAGCAAACCTTCACGACTAGCACCAAGCATGAGTACGTCGCATTGTTCGGTGTTTGCAAAACGGGTTATAGCTTCCGTGACCGAACGAGAGCGAATGGGGATCGCCATCGTGGGAATTTTGTATTCTGAGCGAATTTGGCGAGCAGTATTTTCTAAGGCAGTAGTATCTAAAACTGGCTTGTCGGGAGGGTAAACTTGGCATAGCCAGATATAGGCAGAACGGGTTAAACTCTTGAAAGCAGGTAAAAGTTGAATTGCTCGTTGGGCGTTTGGACCTCCGGCGATCGGAATTAGCCAGCTTGTGGAAGTATAGTTATTGTTTGGATAAGCATTTGCTTGGGTTCCGAGTTTGACTAAAATGACATCACCTGGAGCTTGACGGACGATAGTATCGACAACAGAACCAAAGATTTTTCCTGCGGTATCAGTACGACCTTTCCAACCCATTAAAGTTAAGTCGATATGTTGTTGGGAAATTACTTCTAAAATTGTCTCTGCGGTGTCGTGAGCGATGCGAATTTGTGTATGGAGAGGAATTTGTCTAGATGCAAGTTTTTCAGCTACTGCAAGGAGTTGACGACTGGGATTAGTGTTGACGCGGGCTTGGGCTGGGGATTTGTGACGAGAGACAGGAATAATACATAAACATTCTAATTCGTAGCGACGTTCCTTGGCGATCGCGATCGCAATTTTCAATAAAGCTGGTGCGGTTTTCGGGTTGGATAAAGGTAATAAGATTCTCCCTCTACCTACGGCTGGGGCGCGAGTTTGGTAAATAATGTAAGAAGGTTCGGGAGTATAACTGGTTTGGTTTTTTTCTCCTGATAGTTGTTTAGCTTCGGCTTTAATAATGTCGCGACGGGTAATAATTCCCACTAACTTGTGATTTTCAACTACAGGTAGGTGAGAAAGTTGATAGCGATTGATTAAATAAAGTACATCGCTTAAAGTAGCTTTGGGATTAACTGTAATTGGGTGAGGAGTCATGATTTTTCCCAAATAGCTGACAGCTTTTTTCGGAGTGCTTTCTACCTCTTTGGCTAAATCTGCTTGGGTGACAATACCGACTAATTTACCTTTGTGCATCACGGGAAAACCACGATGAGACGATCGCCGAAAAGCCATCTTGGTTTCTTCCTCAGTGGTATCTAAAGGTAAAGTTTGCACGCGGCGTTCCATAACATCAGTAGCTTTCAGTCCTGCTAAAATATTGCGATCGCGGTTATCTTCTTTGAGTTCGATTCCACTTTTTTCTAGTAAGTGTTGATAAAGAGAACCACTAAAAACGCTTTCTCCTACCACATAAGCAACAGCACAAGCGACCATTAAAGGTAAAACTAAACCAAAATCAGAAGTAATCTCAAAAATAATCACAATCGCCGTCACCGGAACTCTGATCGCGGCAGTAAAAAAGGCTCCCATTCCCGCTAAAGCATAGGTTGTCGGGCTTCCCATCCCTAAAAATGCTACTTCAGTAGTTCCCACTAAATAACCAAGAGCGGAACCGAGAACTAAAGTAGGAGCAAATAAACCACCAGGTGCGCCAGAACCGTAAGCTATTAACGTGAGGCAAAAATGAGCGACAAAGGCGATCGCGTTTGCTTCCCAACCCACATCCCCAGCAATTAAAAATTCCCGCAAAGCGGCATTGTTACGAAAAAAATCGGGTAAAGCTGCGATAATCGTCCCACTGAGTAAACCTGCTACCCCAACCCGCCAAGGCATTGCCCAAGGTAGGCGGCGGTTGAATGCTAAACTCCAGAGAATACCGCGATTAAATAAAGCTCCTAATAACCCTGCTAAAATTCCCAAGAGAATATAAAAAGGAAGATCTGTACTTTGAAAATTACTTTGAGCGGGTAAATTAGTTAGAGTATCGGTAATATCCAGGTTAGGCGATCCGAAAGTACGCGAAACCACTGCACCTGTAAACGAAGCCAGAATTGCTGTTTCTAAGGTTAAGCTGGAAACATCGCGCATCAGTTCCTCAACGACAAAGAGTACGCCAGCAATGGGTGTATTAAAGCCCGCAGCTAAACCTGCGGCTGCTCCCGCCGCAATCATTTGCCGCCGATGTTCGGGGGAAGTCGGCAACCAATTACTCAGTTGCGCCGCCAAAGCCGCACCAATATGTACTGTCGGACCTCGTCTCCCTAATGTTAAACCTGCCCCCAACACTAAAATCGTGCTGAATAGTTTCACCAGTGCTACTCGTAAAGATAAAGGGATGGGAAACTGTGCTAATGCTGCTTTGACTTGGGGAATACCTCCACCAGCCGCCGCTAAAGATAAGGTTTCGACGCACCAACCTGCAATTATTCCTAAAGTTAATCCTGCTAAGGGCAAAACTACCCAAGCCCCATAATGGTTAGCTGCTTGAAGGCGAGACAATCCTACCCAGCCAATACCTTGTTTGAGTAATAAGGCTGCGAGTGCCGAAATAAGTCCGATCCCACAAGCTTCGACTAAGGCGTAGCGAGTGTCTAGGGAACGACGGGCGAGGTTTGACAACCCCAGCCTAGTACGAAAGTCCTTCAGAAATGCCATTAGCAAGTATCCGCATTTACCAGTTATTAGTTATTCGTTATCGGGTATTGGCGATCGGGGATCGACTATTAACTACTAACTATTAGCTACTAACTACTGATAAACCGTTAACTACAATTGAAGGTGTATAACTCGAACCGTTCCAAGTTGCATCTCCACCTAAAGCAATTACTTGTTTGAGGGCGGTGTAGACGTTACCTGCAACCATTGTATCTTTGACGCGACCGACGATCTCGCCGTTTTTGATGCGATAACCTAGGTCGATATTCACGGAAAAGTCGCCGGAAATGTCTGCACCTCCGCCTAAAATTTGGTCTATCACTATTCCTTCGTCTATGTTCGCGATTAAGTCTGGTAAGGAACCTTGACCGGGTTCGATGAGAAAATTAACTAAGTCTGGGGTGGGATAGCGCCCTAAACCGGGACGGAAGCCGTTTCCGGTGCTATTCATTCCTAATGCTCGTCCGGTGGCGCGATCGCTATAAAATTGCTTTAGTTTTCCTTTCTCGATCAGGGTGAATGATTGGGTTAGGGTGCCTTCGTCGTCAAAGGGACAGCTATAGGGTCCGATGTCGGGTTGTTGGGAAATGCTCAGACATTCGGATACTACCTGAGAAGCTAAAATTTCACTCCACGGTGAGGATGCTTCTACGACTCGTTTCCCGTTGGTCGCTTCGCCGATTACACTCCACAGTAAGGTTGCTGCTTTGGGTGTAAATAATACTGGTAGCTTACCTTTGGGACTTTCGGTATTTGTGATTGCCCATGTAAGTTTTTGTAAAATATCCTTGACAATTTGGTCTATTTTTAGTTCGTTTCTTGCTTCTTGACCGTCGTAAATACCAAGAAAGTCGTCACCTCGAACCCATTCGACACCCAGGTAAGAACTGAGGGTAAGATCGGTATACTGACAGTGAAGTCCTTGGGAATTCAGCAAACAGGTAGTTTCGGCTTCACATTCAAATTCTGCACTACACAGCACTTCGGGATAAAGTTCCCGGATGCGCGCGATCGCTATTTTACCAATTTTGATTAATTCTTCAACTTCAACATTAGTTCCAAAGTCGGGATAGACAGCCGTTTTTGGTGAAGCTAACTCTGGGGTTTCGGGAGGGTTAAGCTGGGAAAGCGCGATCGCTTTTTCGACTAATGCTTGAGGATCTACCTGTCCGTATGCTACCGCTAAACCCGGACAATTATTTCGCCATAATCTTAACGCAGTTCCTTCAGATTGAGCTACTTCTAATTGTTTGAGTCGATTGGCTTCAAAAATTGCTGGTTTCGACAAGGAACTTGATTGATATACTTCGGCATATTCTGCTCCTGATTTTGTTGCTAATTCGAGCAATTGTTCGCCCAATTTTGTTATTCTTGAATCCTTCATTTTCTTACTTTCTTTTTACTTACTCACTTTTTAACTTGCCTTCAGTTTTTTGTTGATTATTTTTTTGAGTTGAGCCACCAAAAATCCAGAGCCAGTTAATTCACTCTACCTAAAATTATCAATTTATTGTTTAATAAAATTATAATTCAAACTAGAATTTTGGTGGCTATTTTTTCGATATTTTCTCAAAAAAACTTCCTATTTGATAGTTTTAAAATTCTAATTTATTGCTACTTTTTACTAATATTGACAAGTGATTTTTCCTCCAAATCGATCTTTTCCTAACTGGTATCTGCGGGTACGTGCTAACTAATAACTAGTAACTTGTGTTCGGGGTAAACAATTATCCTTTTAATAACCAAAAGCCTGCAAAAGATTCCGCTTCCGGGTTAGATTGAACCGCTAGAAAATGGACTTTATTAGCTTTTTCTTTAGTCGCTGCAAAATTTTTTGCTTCCGCTAAAGTCTTAGCATTGGTAAGATTAGCTAGAATCCAACTATCATTTAAACCAGTTTCTAAACGCAAAATAGGAAAAGTTCCAGCATCAAAATCGAGATAAGCCATTTCTAAACCAGACATCCAACCAGCAAGAGGCATAGATCGCCGAGAAAATAAAATTAAACCGGGAATTTTTGTATCCGGTTGTACTGACATTATCGACAAAGGAAAGCTTTCACCAAAAGCTATTTCCCATTCATTTATTTCTTGAAAAGCTTCTGCTTCGAGAGTGACAAACGCCCATTTATCTCCTTTATCTCCTCTAACTGCATCGGGTAAACGTATGGGATTAGAAGTTGGATATTGGATTGAAATAGATTTAGTCGCACTTGGATCGTATCCCGATTGTTGAGGATAAAAATCTTCCAGGCGCTTTTCTATTAATTGATTAAGGGCGTAAGTGCGACGAGAAGGAATTGCGTCGATACCAATTTCCTCACAAGCTTTGACGATCATGTTTTTCATTGCTTGACGGAAAAAACGAATTTTTTGAGGTGGATTGGGTGCAGCAGCGATCGCCTTTGCTAACGCTTCTCCTAACACTAAAGAGTTGACGTTTTTACTAGAAGTGAATTGAGAAAATGTAAAGAGGTTGTCTAGAGCCGAATTAATGTCTAAGGGACTTTCACAAATTAAAATTTCCCACAACTTTTTGTTATTTTCGTCTAGAATTGGACGTGAGTAAAAATCTAATTCCCAAATTGTTGCCATAGCCCTGAGTATCTATCCCACTATTAAACATCATACGGTGCTTTAGGCAGTTATTATTTTTTCGCGGAAAGCTTAATCGCCCAACTCAGAGGTTTGTCAGCTAAAATACCTATTATCCGGGAAAGATCTCACCAACTCCCAGAAGTATGTAGGATAATAGCTGGTAAATACGGCTAGTAATATGGTTTGGTGTCCGAAAACAGAGTTACAAGGCGGTAAATACCGAATTGAGAAGATTTTAGCACTAGGTGGTTTCGGTATCACCTATCTCGCTAAGAGCGATCGCGTGGGACTGGTTGCGATCAAAACTCTTAACGATAAGGTACAACAGCGCCCGGATTTTGCCAAGTTTCAGCAAGATTTTATCAATGAGGCGCTGCGACTGGCAAAATGTACTCATCCTCATATTGTCAAAATTGTTGAGTTATTCCTCGAAGATCGCTTACCTTGTTTGGTGATGGAATATATCGAGGGGGAAAATTTAGCGACTCGCATTGAAAAGCATGGTATCTTAACAGAAGTTGAGGCTTTGCGCTATATCGAGCAAATTGGTACAGCTTTGAGTGTTGTTCACGATCGCGGTTTGCTGCATCGGGATGTCAAACCACCGAATATTATCGTCCGTCAGGATAAGTCTGAGGCAATTTTAATCGATTTTGGCATTGCTCGCGAGTTTATGCCTAATCAAACTCAAATTCACACTCAATTACTTTCTGATGGGTTTGCACCTCCCGAACAATACGAAAAAAAAGCTACTAGAGGCGCTTATAGCGATGTTTATTCTTTAGCTGCTACTTTATATTACTTGTTGACGGCTAAATTACCAACTCCTGCACCCGATCGCCATGACGGTGTTACTCTCGAACCACCTCAAAAGTATAATCCGAAGATTAGCGATCGCGTTAATTCTGCTATTCTTCAAGCGATGGCACTGAAACCTAGCCAACGCCCTGCTACGATAACACAATGGCTGGATTTACTCTTTCCCCCTTCCCCCACCCAACCTTCTTTCCCAGCGAAAAAAACAATAGTTTCTCCCCTTTTTGCATTAATTTTATTATTCCTGGGAGTTATTGGCGGCGGATCTACCTTTTGGCATTTCTTTCGTCCTCTTGCACCCAATTCCTTAAACTTTACTACCAATGACACTACTTATGCTGTCGGTGATACTGTTTTCTTAGCCAATACTCAAGTTTGCGATAAAAATGGGCATGGTAACCTTCAGGAGGTGGTCTTTCAACTCCTTAAGGATGATGGCATTTTACAATCTACTTTCAGAATAACAGATTTTCTTATTTCAAGTCAAGATAATTCTTGTGCTTCCTTCAAATATGAATTACCAAACTTAGCCCCAGGAGACTATCAATTAAAAGCAGTAGCTTTAGACAAATCCCAGCGAGAAAGCAAAGCTATCATTCGCGACTTTAAAATTAATGCTGCACCAAAAGAGTTAGAATTTGCAACTACAAAAACAACTTACCAAAAAGACGAAGCAGTAAGGATTGAAGATAGCCAAATTTGCGACGAAAACGGGATTGATGACATCGAGAAAATCACCTTCAAGTATCGCAAACCAGGACAAGAATGGCAAGTAGACGACAACGAAATCAACGAATTTGATGTAAGCGAAACCGACACAGACAGTAATTGTGGTAGCTTTGAATATCAAATAGACAACCTCCCCGCAGGAGACTATGAGTTCAGTGCGATCGCTACAGACAAATCGGGATTTACCAGCGAAACCTTCACCCGTAACTTCAAAATCAACTCCCCTCCATACAACCTACAATTTAGTATCGATAACTCCTTCACTCCACCCTCAACGATAACCTTAAAAAACACCAACCTTTGCGACGACAACAGCAGCGAAGACTTAAAGAAAATCAGCTTTGAAATCAAACGAGACGAAGACGAAGCCAACTGGAGAAAGATAGGTGAAACCGACAACTTTGACAAAAAGACAAAAGACAAACTTTGTACATTTTTCACATATAAACTTAACCTTCCCGAAAACTTAGAACCAGGTAAATATATTCTCGCTGGAGTCGCATACGACCAAAGCGACACCAAAAGTAATAAAGTCGAAAAAACCTTTACCATACTTCCTAGAGAAGAAGAAGAAAACGAAACCCAACCCACAGAAGAAACTGAAGAAACAGAAGGAGAAAGAGAATAACTCAAACACCACCGTTAAAACTTAACCTTCCAACCCAGTGAAAGAGAAACTTAGCAGCAAACAACTCCAACCAACTCAAGAAAGAAGGATATCTTACCTTAGCGACTTTGCGAGAAAATTCAACAAATTACTTCATCTAGCGACTACCGCAAAAACACTCTAACCAAACAACTAGATAAAGAAGGATATCTTACCTTAGCGACTTTGCGAGTTTGCGAAAAACTCAAACAAACTAACTTATCTAAAGACTACCGAAAAAATCTTCCAACGAGTCATAGAGAAACCGACAAGCAACCAACTCCAAGCAAATCAAGAAAGAAGGATATCTTACCTTAGCGACTTTGCGAGTTTGCGAGAAAATTCAACAACCTAACTTATCTAAAGACTACCCAACCCACTCACAGAAAAACTTAGCAGCAAACAACTCCAACCAACTCAAGAAAGAAGGATATCTTACCTTAGCGACTTAGCGACTTTGCGAGAAACTCAAACAAACTAACTTATCTAAGAACTATCGAAAAACTACTAAAGACATATGAAACTTATTCAAATCGAAGGATTTCAAGTATTTTACTTTTACGCTAACGAACCTTTTATATTTCCTAAACCATTAAACCAGAACTTGAGACCTTTTGAACCTTTTATGGAGAAAGAACTCAAAAATCACTTTAATCTTCGATTAGTTATCACAAAAAGCTTTTTAGGTTCAAATATTTATTATGTACTTTATCTTTATTTCGATCCTGATAAATTTCCTTCAAGTTTAGATAAAAAAGTTCAGGACGATACTTTTACGAACGAAGACTTTCAAGATTCAGTATTTAGCAAATTTCCAAAAACAGTATGTATTTACTGTAAGTGGAAGAGACCGACACTATGTATAGAACACGATTGTTATTATAGAAACTTTGAACTGGAATTAAAAAAAATGCGTAAATTTGAATTTAAGCTTTGTCCCAACTGTGGAAAATCATTACGACAAAGCGTACTGATGATTTTTAAATCTCAAATTATTAATTAATTAATTTTGGACATCAAATCTAAAAATGAAAAAAATCAAAGTAGAAGAAGTTGATTTGTTCTATTTGACATCAGATAACTTGCTGCTATTGAACAGCGATCGAATATTTTTTAATAATACTCAAATTAATATAGAAAATTTAAGCTACCGTTTAAAACCAGAATTATTTAATCAAGATGACATAAGACCAATCTTGGTAATTTCACCTTTTAAGTCTAATTTTGCTTACTCAATTATTTCTATTGGAATAAAAAACCGAATTTAAAAGAACTAAATTTAAAAGTTACTCAAAATAATTTTACAGAAAATGATTTTAAAAAGTCTGTAATTACTCGCTATCAAAAAAACAGATGTTCTAACTGCGGTTGCTGGTGGGACACATTATGCGTTGATGACTGGCATTACTTTAGAACTCCTGGTTTGGAGACAGCTAAAATTCGGCAAAGTCAATTTAAAGGATGTCCTCACTGTGGAAATTCTTTAAGACAAGTAGTCGTTAAAATTTTTTAAATAATTCATATTCATTCAAGTCGAATGACTTCATTATTAGCTAATTTATTTTTAGATAAACGAGTCATTCTTTTATGGGAAAAGAAATGAAATAAATTAATTCAGCTAGCGAGTACCGAAAAAATCTTCCAACGAGTCATAGAGAAACCGACAAGCAACC